>JBIIQP010000197.1:0-4041 GCA_044341975.1 Crocinitomicaceae bacterium | reverse complement strand
ATCGTCTTCAAAAAGAAGAAATAATTCTCATTCGCTTTTTTTAGTAACGATGTAAAGTATTTCTTCTTTTTGAAGACGATAACGTTCGATCATTGGTTGGCTGTAATGATCCTGCATCTTAAATTCAACAACATTAAAACCTGCTTTCTCAAGCCATTGCGGATAATCTTTTCCAAAAAGACGCACATGGTCTTTTTGCCAATAATATTTTTCTCTGTCCTCAGGAGTTACAATTGTTCTATCTTCAAGCGTTTCTTCACGATTATGATCTTGAGGCACCTGCATGATTCCCCAGCCACCCGGCTTCATCACTCTATGCAACTCTTTCATGCATTGAATTGCATCATCCACATGCTCCATCACATGATTGCAGAAAACAACGTCAAAACGATTGTCATCCAAAGGAATATTATGCAAGTCAAAATGAAGATCGGCAATGGGAGACAATAGATCACCCGTCAGATAATCAAGATTTTTTTGCTGTTTGAATTTACCATGAAAACATTGTTCCGGTGCGATATGCAATACAGACAATTTTGTTGCGCTGAAAAAATTAGAATGATCACGCAAATAAAGCCACATTAGTCGATGTCTTTCTAAGGTCAAATCCTTTGGACAAAGCACATTTTCTCTGTGAACAATATCCGAACCGTAAGATAAAAATTTAGAAAAATGCCCATTACAAACTGGACATTCTACGTTGTTACCTTTGTAAAGAATTGGAGCGACCATTTTGAAAGGATAACTCAGACGTATCAATAAAGGACGCGGGAGCGTATTAATCAGAAAACGGTATAATCTCTTCATTTCTCCAAAATTAATCAAAGAAAAAGAAACCAACTGCGCTTTTCGTAGCATTAATTTCCTTTATTTTTACCTTCGAAATTAATCCTATGAAAAAAGCTATTTCCACATTTTTATTTTTGCCATACATCGTAATGGCGCAGGTTAACACGTCTTCTATGAATCAAGAGCCAATTGCAATTAAAAAACCACACGAACTTACCATTCATAATCATACCCGAAATGATGAATATTTTTGGATGAATGAACGTGACTCTAAAAAAGTATTAGAGCACTTGGCAAAAGAAAATGCCTACACTGCAGAATACTTTAAATCGCTTGAAGGATTGAAAAACAATCTCCTAAATGAATTCGAATCAAGGATTAATCCAAATGATGTTAGCGCATCTTTCATTCTGAATGGTAAAACGTATCAGATGCGAAATTCAGAAGGAAAAGATTATCAACTTATTTATCGACTAGAAGACAAAAAAGAATTCCTGTTCCTAGATGAGAATGAACGAGCAAAAGGCAAGACTTTTTATGAGCTAGCTGACTGGTCACCCTCACCAAACAATGAATTGCTCGCATTGAGTGAAGATGTAGTAGGGAGAAGAAAATACACTATTACAGTTCGACAAAACAAGGGTGGAAAATTCCTAAAGGACAAAATCACAGATTCCGATGGCAGTATTGTTTGGGCGAATGACAATAAGACAATCTTCTATGTTAAAAAGGACCCTCAAACGCTTAGAGAATTTCAGGTGTATCGTCACGAACTGGGGACAGATTCAAAAAAGGACATACTTGTATATCAAGAGAATGATGAGAAATTTTCTGTTCATATTTCAAAAACAATTACTGACAAATTCATTACGATAGATATTGTCAGTTCAACAACTTCAGAAGTACGATTAATCGATGCAGATCAGCCTTCGAAGGAACCAATCGTTTTTCTAAATCGTGAAAAAGGTCATTTGTATGAAATTGAGCACCATGAAAAAGGGTTTTACATTCTATCTAATAAAAATGCCAGTAATAGAAAGGTTGTTTTTTCTTCAAAAATACCGGTATCTATAGATGAATGCGCTGAAGTGATTAGTCATTCAAACAACGTATTAATAGAAAGTATCCTTTCTTTAAAAGATGTTTTAGTGACTGAAATAAGAACCAATGGACTGTTAAAAATTCAATTGACAGATTTAGCAACGAGAAAAAACAAATTCATTGAATTTAAAGAAGAGACTTATTTCACTGGTTTGGGTTTAAATGATGATTATACATCAAATACCTTGTTCTTCAATTATAATTCAATGACTACTCCGGCTTCAGTTTATCAATACGACTTAAAAACGGGTATTCAGAAACTTTGGTTTAGAAAGGAATTGCTTGACAAGAATTTCAAGCCTGAAGATTATGAATCAAAACGAATTTGGGCGACGGCAAATGATGGGTCTAAAATCCCAGTTTCTTTAGTATTTAAAAAAGGAACTGTTTTATCAAATGCTCCTTGCTTACTCTATGGTTATGGATCTTACGGGTACACCTTGCCTGATGTTTTCAGTGCTACAAGATTGAGCTTATTAGATAGAGGTTTTGTTTATGCGGTTGCGCATATTCGTGGAAGCAAATACATGGGAGAATCCTGGTATGAAAACGGTAAATTCCTCAAAAAGGTGAACACCTTCACTGATTTCATTAATGCTGCTGAATACCTCGGCATGAAAGGCTATTGTGATAAAAATAAGATCTATGCACAAGGGGGAAGCGCTGGAGGATTACTAATGGGAGCAGTAACAAACCTGGCGCCTTATTTATGGAAGGGTGTAATCGCACAAGTACCCTTTGTGGATGTCGTTACGACTATGCTTGATGAAACAATTCCTTTAACTGTTGGTGAATACGAAGAATGGGGCAATCCAAACGACGAAGAGTTCTATTATTACATGTTGAATTATTCGCCTTATGATAATGTGAAAAAAATGGATTATCCTGCATTGTATATAACAACTGGGTATCATGATTCGCAAGTACAGTATTGGGAACCAATGAAATGGGTTGCTAAAATGCGTGATCATCGAACAAATCAGCAGCCATTGTTATTTGATTGTAACATGGATGCCGGGCACGGCGGTGGATCAGGCCGAACACAAGAGCGTTTAGAATTGGCAAAAGAATTTGCATTTATTTTGAATCTGGAGGGAATTGAAAAATAAAACCTTAGTATTTTTTCTTCTATTTTTTTACAAGTCATTCGCACAAAGCGATTCGTTGCCATATACGCTGTTTAGTAATAAATTAGTGCTGTATGCGGATCTTGGGTACTCTTCTGCCCCATTTTCAATTTCTTATCCTTATGGTGATGGAATTGATAGGTTGAAATACAAAAACAATTACCGTAATATCATTGGCTTTGGATTAAGTTACAAATGGTTTGCCTTGAGAATCGGAATCCCCCTTCCTGGATATGCTCGTTCAACAGCAACCTATGGAAAAACTACTCCGATCAATCTTGGTTTTGATTTTAGTTTCAAGAAGGTGTTTTGTGATGTAGATATCCGCTCATACGAAGGGTATGCGATTAAAGATGCTAACTCCTGGAATGACACGCTCACGCTTGACAAACCCAATGATCTTCGGCCAAAAACCATGTCTCAATCTTTTTCAATGAATGCTTGGTATTTTCATAACAAGGACTTTAAAATGTCTGCACTTCGAGGTAAAACGGGGCATTATAAAAAAGACGTGCATACTTGGTATTTGAAAAACACGTTTAATATTTTTGGTGTAACGAATGATCAGTCTCCTATTATACCATTAAAGTTGATTGATTCCAGCAATACAAAGACTTCCTCAAATTATTATTCCGCACTTGATTTTGGAGTCGTGCCAGGCTATGCCTATGTAAAAAGGAAAAACCAATGGCAAATTTCAGGACTTGCCGGTTTAGGTGCTGTTATTCAAACTAAATTGTACGATGCGAATGGGAACAACCGATCTATAATTGGATTAGCTCCACGTTATGATGTAAGATTGATTGGTGGATATTCAGTTCCCTCTTATTTTGTCTTTCTTGTAACGGATTTTGACAATAAATCTATCCGATTCAATGACCTTGTCTACCGACAATACTTCTATAGTATAAAAATTGTTGCTGGCAAACGATTTATACAAAAGGACAAATCAAAGAAATCATCAAAAAGCTGATTCACTAACAGCAGAATACCAGTCGTTTCTGAGTGCACCTAACGTCACAAC
>JBIIQP010000052.1:0-14326 GCA_044341975.1 Crocinitomicaceae bacterium | reverse complement strand
TGCTTGCTTCTACCCCAACACCATTGTCATCAATTGTCACGACGAGCACATTTCCTTTTAAATCAATGGAAACTTCTATTAAACCCTTCACCTCATCATTTGGTAAAATGCCATGAATAATGCTGTTTTCTATGAACGGCTGGATCATCATGGCTGGGATGATAATCATTTCGGTATCGATATTCGGATCACATTGGATCTTATAGTCAAAACGTTCGTTGAAGCGCATGGATTCCAGTGAAAGGTACAATTCAATGCGTTCTAATTCCTGTTGAAGTGAAACAAGGTTCCCTTCTTCGGATGAATCAAGGTTTTTGCGAATCAACTTGGCAAAATTCGTTAAAAAGCGATTCGCAGAAAGACGATCTTGCGTATTGATAAAATACTGAATCGAGTTCAGCGAATTGAAAATGAAATGGCGGTTCATGGATGCATTGAGTGATTTTTGCTCCAATGCCAGCAAGCGCGATTTATATTCAAGCATCTCCTTTTCGTTCAGTTCGCGTTCACGTTTAATTCTGAATTGAATGGCTTTAAAAACGCCAAATCCAATTATGATTATCAAAACCAAATAAAACCACCACGACTTGTAAAAAGCTTGTCGCACAGTAAAATGTAGTGTCTGATCGGAGGAAAGCAAACCTCGTGCATCAATACACCTGACATGGAGGATATACGACCCAGCTGACAATCCATTGAAAGAAATAATGGTGCTCGTGCTCGGGGGCGACCAACCCTCGTCCTGTCCTTCTAACCAAAATTGAAAGCGTAAACCTGGATAATTAGACAAGGCTATGCCGTCAACTTCAAACGTTAAATTGTTTTTAGAATAAGGCAAATCCAACTCCAATGGAATACCACTTTTATCAAAGGAAGAAGCATATTTTCGAAAATCAACTTCCTGGTAATTGATAAGAATATTTTTAATCACCAAACGCGGAGCGGCGTGTGGATTTTTTAGTTTTCCTGGAGACAATTTAACCAACCCTGAGGCTGTTCCAAACCAAAAATACCCATTGCGATCAATGAATCCGGAATTAATGTTCGTCTCCAAATTGACCAATCCATCGCTTATCCCATAATTGGTCGATTTTATTTTTTCCTTATCGAGGTCAGTTAATACAAATAAACCATTGTTGGTACCTACAAAAAGTTCACTGCCATTGCTATTTAAAAAATTAATGAAATTGGACGATGCCGACGGTGAAAAGGACACGATCGTAAGCCGGTTGTTGCGGTACCTGTACAACCCTTCTTCTGTCCCTATCCATACAGTACCAAATCGATCTGATACAACGGAAAAAGCCGCTTTTCGGAAATCGCCAACGCGAATTAATTGTTTATTTCGAATTTCATAAAACCCATTGTCTGCAACACAAAAAATATTTTTTTTGACAATGCAAAAAGCCCGAACCGTAGCAGGTTCTTTCATTAAGTATGGACTAAACTTGCCCTTTTTATAATGGCTTACCCCATCGCTTCCACCAGCAAAAAATTCATTTGAATTTATTCTTAACAACGCTGATATTTTATCGCCCGACAGACCTTGATCAGAAAAACAAACCTTTTCGATCGATTTACCTTTCATGGCAATGAGCCCATTTTCTGTTCCAAACCAGTTCATTCCGTCGACATCCATAACAGAAGACCATACTGTAGCACTGTTTTCAGGCACAATACTTTCCATTTGATTGCGAGATCCCATCCGAATGATGCCTTTGTCGAATGTACCTATCCAATAAACGCCTTGGTTATCCTGGTTTACACTCACAATCAAATCAGAACTTAAACCATTCTGCTCATTGAAATAGACAAAACCTTCACCGGGAAATCGAATCAATCCCTTCCCCTCGGTTCCCAACCATATGGTTCCATACCGGTCTTCAAACACACAACGGACACTCTCCATTGGCAGGCCTTTCTGCTGATCCAAGCGAAGATTCATTGCATCATTTTTCAACCGAAAAACACCTTCTGCTGCCACCAACCATAAATTACCTCGTGTATCAGGCAGGCATTTTCTCAAGGAATAAACTGTATCAATGGCATTGACAGTTGTAGTTGTATTTTTTCTGTCATCATAGCGAAGCAATCCATTTTTGAAAGTGGCTACATAGAGCCCTTGTTCACTTTCGCTCAACGATGAAACACTGTAATTTTGTAAACCTTCGAGTAGTTTGAATGATTGGAGGTCATTGGTTCTTACAACACCTGCCCTCGTTCCCAGGTACAAGACATTGTCCTTAATAATCAAATCCCGCACTTTCAACAGATCTTCATTGAAGGTAGTTAGCGTCAACGATGAATTGTTCGAACTCAGTTCAGTTCCCTTGGACTGCATGCTCAGCTTGCGTAATTGATTGTCCTTCAACTCATAAACACCCCCACCATTCGTAGCAATAATCCACCGGGAATTGAATTGAACAATGTCCGTAACATTGATATCGGATTCATTTTTGTTCAGTGTCCACTTTCGAATTGTTTTTCCTTGAATACGCGACACTCCTCCTTCATGTCCGATCCAAATTTCATCACCAAAGGCACTGAGACAGCTGATTCGATTATTTAAAATTCCATTTTCAGTAGTAATGGAAACAAATTCATTTCCATTGAATTTTGCTAATCCACCCAAAGTTCCAACCCATAAAAAGCCCTTATCATCCTGCGTAATTGCTGTAACTTGCGACTGAGGAAGTCCTTGAGCTGTATTGTAATTTACAAATGCATAACGCTGCGCCATTGCTGAAAAAGAGCAACTTAAAAAAATGAACAGCGCTAATCTTCTCATTGAACTTCTTTCAACATTTTCACAAAATCAGAGACGCGATTGCGGGCAACTGGAATTCGAAGACCATTTTTTAGAACTGCAAAATGCCCATCTTCATTGACATATTCAGCCAAAAGATCAAGGTTGATGATGTGTGATTTATGTACTCGAAAAAATTTCGCTGGATTCAAGATGATTTCATACGTCTTGAGAGTTCTCGTATCAAGATAACGTGTGCCATCCTTGAAATAAATGGTGGTGCAATTTCCGCTTGCTTCCAAATGCGAAATGGAATCATCTTCCACAATTTTTAAACCACGGGTATGGGAAATTGCAATCCGACTAGTTGGCTTGTTGCGCAAAAGACTGTCTGACAAATGTTTTAAAGAAGAATAGTAAGTTGAGAAATTTTGCGGATCATCCGAAAATACGCGCCTCGTCTCCTTCAGCTTTTCAACGGCTGTCTGCAACTCCTCAACATCTATGGGTTTCAACAAATAATAAACCGCACTTGCATTAAACGCCCTTATTGCAAAATCCTTAAAGGCAGTTACAAAAACGACTAAAAAATCTTTTTCTTCAAGCTCATCAAGTAATTCAAAACCTTCAGAACCTGATGGCATTCGAATGTCAAGAAAGACCACATCCGGTTTCGAGGATTCTATGATTGCTTTGGCCTCACTCTTTCTCCCCGCCTCCCCAATGACTTCAACATCAGGACAGAATTCTTCCAATAACATCACAAGATTCTTTCTTGCAAATTCTTCGTCGTCGACAACAATGGCTCTCAATTTCATAGCTACTAAGTTAAAGGATTATAGTTTTATTGTTTCGCATTTCAAGAAAGTTACACTATCTGATTGAAGGCTTCTTCTTTTTAAGTGCCATTCAATTGAAAATTTGAACATTTAAAATTCATTCATTGACAAAAGAATCAATGATTCCTACGGAATAGGTTATAATGTAAAACGATAAAAAGTGTCTTTCTATTTTAGATGGATAAATAAACGCACATGAAAATCTCTACTTTAAACACGGCGAGTCATTTCGATTGGACGTTTAATGACAACGGGAATTGATTCCCGTTTTTTTTATTTTACAAAATGGCAAATTAACTCCTTCGTTTCTTCAGACGCTTCAATGTGCGCCATGTGTCCAGCATTTTCGATAAATTTCACTTGAAGTTGTTCAGATGGCAGCCTGGACCTCATTTCTTCTGGCGAAATGAATGGGTCATGTTGACCTGAAATTAGGAGGAAATCGGATGGATATTGCTTCAGGATACTACTGAGGTCATTCCGTTCACGCATGGCGAGTGCTGCATAGGCAATGGCATCCGCAGACATATTTTTAGCTTCATCGATTAAACCTTGTATTTCAACCTCTTTCCCTTTTTTTGAAAAAAACAAGCCAGGAATGGCTTCAGAAACAAATAAATTTTTGGCTTTGAACACAAGATCAGCCACACGAACGCGGTCTCTTTTTTTCTGTTCAGAATCTTCCCAAAAATTCGAATTCAACAAAACAACTTTCTGGCAGTTCGCATCTATTTTTTTAAGTTCCAGCGCGACATAACCACCCATTGAATGTCCAACTATATCGTATTGATCTATTTTCAGCCAACTTAAAAAAGAACGGACTTTCGCTGCAAAGTATTGAATCGAAGGTTTTTCATTCTCGTCATCTAACTGAGATTCGCCATGACCGGGCAAATCAATGAAAATGCAACGCATAGGCTGTTTAGAAAGTTGTAAAGAGCGCCACATCGATTTCGACTCCATAAACCCATGCAAAAAAACGACAGGTTTACCATTACCTACTTCCTCGTAAGCGAGCACCTTATTTTGAATTCATAATGGATTCTATCTCATCAGCCTCAATTGGAATGTTTCGCATGAGATTGAATGGCGCACCGGAAGACTGAACAACCAAATCATCCTCTAAACGTATTCCCAAGCCCTCCTCTGGGATGTAAATACCTGGTTCACAAGTAAAAACCATTCCTGCTTGAATTGGTTCATTCCATATTCCTACATCATGCGTATCAAGTCCTAAAAAGTGAGAAGTTCCATGCATGAAATATTTCTTATACGCTGGCCACTCGGGCTTCTGATTCTTTATATCTGTTTGATCAATTAACCCAAGATCGAGCAACTGACGTTCCATGATGTTTCCAACTTCTTTATGATAATCAGCAAGTATTGTTCCCGGAACCAACAGTTTTTCCGCCTCCTTTTTGACATGCAGAACGGCATTGTACACTTGTTTTTGTCGAGCAGTAAATCGCCTATTCACCGGCACACAGCGCGTTAAATCGGATGCAAAATTCGCATATTCAGCACCAACATCCAGTAAAATTACATCCCCATCCAAACATTGCTTGTTATTTTCGATGTAGTGCAAGACACATGCATTTTTGCCTGAAGCAACAATTGGCGTATAGGCGAAACCTTTTGAACGATTTCTTAAAAATTCATGAGCTAATTCAGCCTCTATTTCATATTCCCAAACACCTGGTTGAATAAACCCAAGAAGTCTTCTAAATCCAGCTTCGGTGATATTGCAGGCTTTTTGTAAAAGTTCAAGTTCCTCTTGTTCTTTAACTGATCGAATGCGATGCATAATCGGAGCACTTTTTCGGTATTGATGTGCAGGGTAATCAATTTTCAGTTTTTTTATAGAACGATCTTCTCGTGTTTCAACCTCGGTATTGGCTCTTAAATGCTCGTTTGTATTGATGTATACTGTTGAAGCTTCAGCCATCATTTGCTTAAAAATAGATTGAAATTGCTCGAGCCAATAAACCGTTTTTATACCACTTGTTTCATAGGCCATCTGCTTGTCCAGTTTTTCTCCTTCCCAAACTGCAATGTGTGCGTTGGTTTCTCGCAAAAACAAGACTTCTCGGTGATTTTCATTTTTAGAACCAGGAAATAAAATCAATATACTTTCCTCCTGATCAACACCTGAAAGGTAAAGGATATCTCTGTGCTGCTGAAAAGGCATTGTACTATCCGCACTGATTGGATAAATGTCATTTGAATTGAAAACAGCAAGAGCCCCTTCTTCTAATTGCGAAATAAATTTGGATCTGTTACGTATATATAGCTCTTTATTGATTCTATCGTATTTCATCGGTTTTAATTTTTCGGAAAATTACAATTTTAAGTTGAAATCCTTTTTTTTTCAAAGCAGTTTATAGATCGTAAAACGTTTACGGACTTCTGCGGTCATCTTTGTCAAAATAAGGGATATGAACACACAAAACATCAACTTAAAAGAGATCACAATTCACTCAGTAATGAATGACATTCGTGTAAAAGGAACTGCTTTTCAAAACAATTTGAGTTATGAAACGTCTTTTTTGATCAATTCCACTCAACTGAACATTATCATCAATCAACTCCAAGCGATGAATGAAGAGGTTGAAGTCGCAGCTCAATTTCAACAGCAGCCTGATGCGCAAGGAAATAGTTTTTATTGGATGAATCTTGACGCTCTAAATTGCACAAATATTGCATTTGAATCATTTGCAATTGACAAACAGTTGAGACAAATCCGCGCGTAGCCAAGAAATATTTCATTTTAGAAATTAAGCCATTCTTTTTTTTCATATATTCGTGTAACTTTTTTGTGCTCCAACTTGTTTAAGGTGTACTTGAAATACCACAGCTATGAAAAACTATAAATTAGGGATCTTCGCTTTGCTAACGTTGGTCTTCTCATTGGAATCGTGCATTGAACACGAAGTAATTCCCGCACCAGTGCCTATGGTAGACCTTACTTGTCATTTTATTGGCACTGTAAATGGTTCGGTATTGGAACTTACAGAAAACGTAAGTGGCTATGCAGGAAGTGCGACAAAAAATCTAAACATTTTACCTGCACCAGCAATTTCTACTGCTGCGTATAACTTTCAAATGACTTCTGCCTCTACCCAAACTTCGGTAAAGGTCGTTTTAGGCAGCGTGCTATGGGATGCCTCTGTATCAACAGCACCTGATATTGCCACTTTTAATGCGTTTCACACAGCCAATACTTCACCTTCTTATTCGACAAGCGGTAGCTCTGGTTTCGAAGTTACTTATAAAGATGCCGCAGGATTGAATTGGACTTCCAAACAAAGTTCTCCAAACCCACAAAGCGTTACTTTCACAGGAATTCTGCAGGAATCCGATACATTGGGTGATTATTCTAAATTTACCTGCAATTTTAATTGCTACGTATACCGTCAAGACGCCGTTACTTTAGCCTGGGATTCTCTGCTGATCCAAGATGGAGTATTTAAGGGCTGGTTCGAGAGATAAGCATTCAGCCGCGGCAGACGGCTTTTTTTGTGTCGATTGATGAAATGAGTCAAACACTGAAAATAGCCATTATTGGTGATTATAATTTCACCTATAATTCTCATCAGGCAACCAACCTGGCGATTGACCATTCAAGCCGTTTTCTTGAAGTTGACATCAATTATTATTGGGTAAAAATCAACGATGCTGCCCTTTTTAAAAGCACAAATTTCGAAGACTTTGACGGTATCTGGATTGCTCCTGGACCTTATCAAAACTTATTTTTTCTCAACGGAATCATTCGTGCTGTCAGTGATTTAAAAATCCCTGTACTCATGACCGGTGAAAGTATACGAAGCCTGTTAGAAGTACTCATCGCAGCTTTCCAGCTCAATCCAAATGGAGAAAAGTTGGTTTCGGATAATTTAGTAGAAGGAAATCAATTTGAACGCATTCAAATTATTCCACACTCTCGAGAATTTATAAAATTATACGAAAATCACACAACGACAGAACTTACATCCTCAAGGTATAGCTTGTATCCGCAGTTAATTCAAGCCCTAACAAATGACCTGATAGATGTTGAAGCATACAATCAGTTTGAAGAACCTGAAGTTTTGAGTCTGAAAAGTCATCACTTTTTTGTAGCTTGTGGTTTCTGCCCTCAAGTATCATCAACCCGAGAAATTCCGCATCCTTTGATTTATACATTTATTAAGGCAGCGCTGAATACTTCAGAAACGATTTAGTCAAAAAGATTGTTTTCTGCTTGTTTTTCAAAAAAATCATCTACTAGAAATACTCCAGATTCAGCTGCACTAACTGCCAATTGGTCGCAACGCTCATTTTCCGGATGCCCATTATGGCCTTTCACCCAAGTGAATGTAATGGTGTATCGTGCATGCAATTCAAGGTATCTTAACCAAAGATCCGCATTCTTTTTTCCTTTGAAACCTTTTGTTTTCCATCCAAATACCCAGCCCTTTACAATTGCATCAATTACATACTTTGAATCAGAATAGACCTCAACCGGATATTTCGCTGTCTTTAAATTTTCCAAGGCAACAATCAAAGCAAGTAATTCCATTCTGTTATTCGTCGTCAATCGATAACCCTGAGAAAATTCCTTTTCTTGGTCTTTAAATTTCATTACAATTCCATAACCTCCCGGTCCTGGATTTCCTTTTGCTGAACCATCAGTAAATATCTGAACTCTCAAAATACTTAGACTTTAAACGAAGTTAAAAAGAAAAAAACGTAACACAAGAATATAAAACGGGATAGACAAATCATAAAAACAATATTAATCGAAAAAAAACACCTTCTTGTCGAAAACCAAGTATTCAATTTTACACAATAGGATTCCAAGAATAAAATCATTCAATTTTCTACGAAACGCATCTTTTTACCCATGAATTAATCCTAGGAAAGCATAATAGTATGTTATTAAGCGCTTCATCCATTTGAAACCGATGACTTATTTCTTGAATTAAGAAAAATTGACTTCTGAAAGAGAGGAAGTGTCTTTACTTTTAGAACAAGCAAAGAATACGATTCGTTATTTAGAATCTGTTCGAAGTCTTTTTCAGTGAATAGTGGTTAGGTTAGGTTATAAAAGCGTTCTTAATGAGCGCTTTTTTTATTGCACAACACTTGAAAGCCAACGACGCATAATTTCAACATTCTCACCTTTTCTTTCTGAAAGATCCCTCACCTGTTCATCCGTAATCTTACCTAAACCAAAATACTTCGCCGCAGGATGTGCGAAATACCAACCAGAGACTGAAGAAACAGGATACATTGCCAAACTTTCAGTGAGCGTAACTCCAGTTATCTTTGTTGCATCCAACAATTCGAACAATCCAATTTTTTCAGTATGATCAGGACATGCGGGATAACCTGGCGCAGGTCTAATTCCTCTATAAGATTCCTTTATCAGTTCTTCATTTGATAATGACTCTTGATTGGCATAACCCCATTGCTCTGTTCTAACAATTTCATGCAGCTTTTCAGCAAATGCCTCTGCCAATCGATCTGCTAATGCTTTTAGCAAAATTGAATTGTAATCATCATGGTCTTGCTCAAATTGCTCCAAATACTTTTCGAGACCTCCACCCGCAGTAACCACGAAACCACCGATAAAATCCTTAATTCCCGTGTTTTTTGGAGCAATAAAATCTGCTAATGCAAGATTTGGTTGTCCTTCTGCTTTTTTGGTTTGTTGGCGCAAATTTCGTTGCACATACAGCACCTCACTCCTACTCTCATCTGTATAAATTTCAATGTCATCTCCTACACTATTAGCAGGAAAAACCCCTGCAACAGCATTCGCAGTGAGCCAATTCTCCTCCACAATTCGGTTCAACATGTGCAACGCATCATCATACAATTTAGTGGCTTCTTGTCCGACTACCTCATCGTTTAAAATTGCTGGAAATCGCCCGTGTAGTTCCCACGTTTGGAAGAACGGTGTCCAGTCAATATAGGGAACCAAATCCTTTAACGGAAATTGCAAATAGGCTCTTGTACCAACATAACTAGGTGCAATGCATTCTTCTTTTTTGAACTCAATTTTCAAAGCATTGGCTCTGGCACCTTCCATAGAAAGCAATTCCTTTGATGCCCTGTGTTTCTCATGATGCTCACGCATTCGAGCATACTCATCTTTTAAATCAGACACGAAAGCATCCTTTTTCGCTCCAAGTAAACTTTCCACCACCGTAACTGCTCGGGATGCATCTAAAACATGGACTGCCTGACCTTTTTTATAATGTTGCTCAATCTTAACTGCCGTATGTACTTTCGAAGTTGTAGCACCTCCAATCATCAGCGGAATATCCAATCCAGCGCGCTCCATTTCTTTTGCAACTGTAACCATTTCATCCAATGAAGGAGTAATAAGTCCACTCAGGCCAATGACGTCGACGTTTTCAGTTATTGCTGCTTGGATGATTTTCTCAAAAGGCACCATAACACCAAGATCGATGACTTCATAGTTATTACAACCCAATACTACTCCCACAATATTCTTTCCAATATCGTGCACATCACCTTTCACAGTTGCCATCAAAACTTTACCTACCGAGGATCGCTTGCCATCCTTTTCATCCTCAATAAAAGGCAACAAATAGGCCACCGCTTTTTTCATTACACGCGCTGATTTCACTACTTGCGGCAAAAACATTTTTCCACTTCCGAATAAGTCGCCTACAACATTCATCCCATCCATAAGTGGGCCTTCTATCACTTCAATTGGCCGCGAATAAAGCTTTCTACACTCTTCTACATCTTCATCGATCCAATCCGTAAGGCCTTTCACCAAAGCATATGAAAGTCGCTCCTTCACTTCTTTTTCCCGCCAACTTAAATCTTGCTCTCGTTTCTTTCCATCACCCTTCACTGTCTCAGCTAATTCCAGTAACCTTTCTGTAGCATCTGAACGACGGTTCAACAACACATCCTCGACATATTCGAGCAATACCTTATCTATATCCGCATAGACCTCAAGCATGGTTGGATTCACAATTCCCATATCCATACCATGCTGAATGGCATGGTACAAGAAAGCGGCATGCATCGCTTCACGCACTTTGTCATTTCCACGAAATGAAAAAGACACATTGGAAACACCACCACTTACATGGGCACCAGGTAAATTTTCTCGAATCCATTTTGTTGCTCTGAAAAAATCTAGCGCATTGTTGTTATGCTCTTCCATTCCCGTTGCAACAGGAAAAATATTTGGGTCGAAAATGATGTCTTCTTTTGGAAAACCAATCTTTTGAACCAAAATATCATACGATCGTTTGCAAATTTCTATTCTTCGTTCATAACTATCGGCCTGACCCCGTTCATCAAAAGCCATTACAATGACAGCCGCGCCATATCGTTTGATTTTTTTTGCCTGATCAATGAAATTATCTTCACCTTCTTTGAGCGAGATAGAATTCACAACACCCTTACCTTGAATGCATTTCAAACCCGCTTCAATGATTTCCCATTTCGAACTATCAATCATTACGGGAACCCTAGCTATATCTGGCTCAGAAGCAATAAGATTAAGGAATTTTACCATCGCTTCTTTTCCATCGATCATTCCTTCATCCATGTTGACATCGATGATCTGTGCACCACCTTCAACTTGATCCCTCGCCACAGAAAGTGCCGCTTCAAAATCACCTTCCTTGATCATTCTCAAAAAGGCACGCGAACCCGTTACATTTGTGCGTTCACCCACATTCACAAAATTGCTTTCTGGGGTAACAATCAATGGCTCAAGGCCGGATAGTTTAAGTGTAACTTTTGAATCTGACATGAATTCAGTTTATACTTTTGTGTTTGAAAAATTTGTTTGACGCGGTTTGTATTGCGCTGCAATTTCAGCAATGGCGCGAATATGTGCAGGAGTTGTTCCGCAACAACCACCAATGATATTGACCAATCCTTCATCCAAGAATTCTCGAATTTGTTCCGCCATCATTTCAGGAGTCTCATCATACTGTCCGAATTCATTTGGTAATCCTGCATTTGGGTGAGCACTCACGCCAAATGGCGATTTTTGATTCAAGACTTGTAAATAAGGCCGCATCATTGAAGCACCAAGAGCACAATTTAACCCAACTGAAATCAAAGGAATATGAGACACAGAAATCAAGAATGCTTCCGTAGTTTGACCGGTTAAAGTTCGGCCACTCTGATCTGTAATTGTTCCAGAAACCATAATTGGGTACTCTTTACCAATTTCAACAAACACTTTGTCAATTGCAAAAAGTGCCGCCTTCGCATTCAGTGTATCAAAAACTGTTTCAACCAATAAAATATCAACCCCGCCATCAATAAGCGCTTTAACTTGTTGCGCGTAGGCCTCGACCAATTGATCAAAACTAATTGCCCGAAATCCTGGATCATTGACATCTGGAGAAATGGATGCTGTTCGATTTGTTGGTCCGATGGAACCAGCGACAAAACGAGGCTTGTGGGGTTCAGCAGCTGTAAATTCATCAGCAACTTCTCGTGCAATTTTTGCCGATTGGTAATTGATGTCGTAAACCGCTTTTTCTAAGTTATAGTCCGCTTGTGCAATGGTTGTACCTGAAAAAGTATTGGTCTCTGCAATATCCGCTCCTGCAGCAAAATATTGGCGATGGATGTCTTTTATAATCTCTGGCCGTGTCAAAGAAAGCAAATCATTATTGCCCTTTAACGATGATGGATGATCTTCAAACCATCCCTTTCTAAAATCTTCTTCCGTAAGGGAATGACGCTGAATCATGGTTCCCATGGCGCCATCTAGGATTAAAATTCTTTCTTGTAAAATGTCGTATATAGTTTTCATAGTACTTGCTTAAACTATGAAAAAAGGAAAGCGGTAAACCGCGAACTTATCTTTTCCCGAAAAAATTCGGAATTGGATTTGGCACCTTGCACTAATCGCAGGTTGCCAAGGCTTCACAGGGCCGATCCCTCCACCTTTCTTCATAAGTTTATTTAAATGAACGTACCACAAAATTAAGCCGATTTTGATTGAAAACAAGCAGTATGATTGCTTTTATTTGTGAAAATCTATTTTTGTACAAAATAGGATGCATGAAGCGATTTTTAAAAAGTCTCAATTTTGCTTTAAACGGATTGAAATTGAGCTTTCAACTGGGTGGTAATTTTAAAATACAATTATCATTGCTGCTCTTAAGTATTTCCCTGGGCTTGTGGTTCAAAATAGCACAAGAGGAATGGCTGTGGATCATCGTTTGCTCGAGCGCAGTGCTTTCCCTCGAGGTACTCAACACTGCAATTGAAGAGCTGTGCAATAGGATTACCAAGGAAGAAGATGAGCACATTGCTCGTATTAAAGATCTTTCTGCTGGAGCTGTTTTAATCGCTTCAATCAGTGCACTGATCATTGGAATTATTATTTTTTCAAAACACATTTCACACGTTTTATTTTAATTATTCCAACAACAGATAAAAAAGATTGCGCAAATTTGTAGTTCAGTCGATGATTTTCGTCAATCGGCAGATCCAAATAGAAACAACGACGTATGAAATTATTTTTGAGCTTAGTCTTTGCTATTGCAGCCAACTTTTTGTTTTCTCAGAGTTTTCTAACGAAACAATTGGATCATTTTTTTCCAAATCGAAAGAGCAAGCAAATTGAGCGGCTCAATGCACGTGTTGACAGTTTGGAAAGATCAAACGATAGCTTGACATTATCTGTGAACAATGCCGCTGAAAAAATCGTTCACCATAAAAAAGAAATCATAAATCTTAAAACAGACCTGTTTAACGAAAAGGAAAATTCAAAAGGCGCACAAGATCTTTTGCAATCAGAAGTTGCCGAGCTTTTGGATTCCATTAATAAAATCAGCTTTACACTCGTTACGTGCACAGAAGAAAGTAATCCCGGAGCAAATGCTGCCGCACCAATAATTACGAATCGCTGCACTTGGAGGTTTTACCAGATCATTGAAAAAGGTACTCCAGATTACAAAGGACGTTACAATTGGAACACAGATATTTTTAGCACTAAAAGCGGTTCTGTGGTTAAAGTAAATAATGCAGATTTATTCAAAGCAGAAAAACTGGCTGAGTTGGAAGCGAAAGTCAATACGCGTTTCGAAGAGGATTTTCAATCATTCAAAGCAGGCACTCCAGGATGTTTTTATACTAAAAAGACCTTTACGCCCGTAACAATCTCACAAATGCGTTTAGCCTTTAATGACAACTCGGAAATCATTTTTGAAGCTGACTTTGGCCTGACTGACAATTGTTACGCGGTCAGTGCTACCTCTACAGGCTTCAAGATATCTGAACTTCGAGAGTTCTTCTCAGAATAGAAATTTAATCGACAAAAAAAGGGAGCCGAAGCTCCCTCAAATGTAAGTTAAACAGATTCCTATTTCATTGGAACTGTTGTAACATTCTTGACTCCTTCGTAAGATGTCTTAGCTGGTGTTCCTAATCGGAAACCAATGCCTGAGTATATTGTCAACCTGCTGACTAACGATTTGGTATTAATCAAAGCTATAGAGGTTTCTATATTATAATACCATCTTTTCTTTTTGCCGAAAGATAATGTATAACCGGTACCTAAATTTAATCTAAAAGTTCTGCTTTTGAAAATACCTGTATAATCAGAATAAGTCAAATTAATCATATTTAAGTTGGAATTGGCATAAAAACCTCTACTAATGCCATATTGATAACCCAAACGCAAAGATTTATAACTTTCATAAAAACCATCGTCGCCAAAAGAAAAACCAGCAAGAATACCAGT
>JBIIQP010000195.1:0-4104 GCA_044341975.1 Crocinitomicaceae bacterium | reverse complement strand
AAGTCTTTGCAGGAATCATGCCTTCAAAAGCCTTGTTTACAGCATTGTTAAAGTAGGCGTCTTTGAAAAAACGATCGTTTACGAAGAAAAACTGTTCCCCACGCGTCTTTTTTGAGAATTCTGGTTTACCAATGTATCCGGTTAATTGGACGATGTCTGTTGTTTCATCAAGCGGAACCAATTTGTCATTTGAGCTTTTTCCCAAGACATCAACAATGCGTTTGCGAAGCACACCAGCGTGTAAATTATAAATCTCTTGGTCGTTATGTTTCAAAAGAAACGATAGTTCTGGATGTGCAAAGGCAATTCGTTCAAATTCATCGAGAATATGATTGAATTCTACATTGTCTGATTTAAGAAAGTTTCTTCGTGCCGGAACATTGTAAAAGAGGTTTTTCACTTCGAAAGATGTCCCTACACTGCATACACATTCTTCCTTTCTAATAATCTTACTTCCTTCTATTACAACATTATAGCCAGTTTTATCTGACTCTTTTTTTGTTTTCAATGAAACATGTGCTATGGCAGCTACAGAAGCAAGTGCTTCACCTCGGAAACCTTTTGTCTTTAAGTCAAAAAGGTCATCTGCCTTTGAGACTTTACTTGTTGCGTGCCGTTCAAAACAGAAAATAGCATCTTCTGGCGTCATTCCAAAACCATTGTCGACAATTTGAATGAGCGTTTTACCAGCATCCTTTATGTAGACCTGAATTTTGTCCGCTCCTGCATCAATGGCATTTTCCATCATTTCCTTCACCACAGAGGCTGGGCGTTGGATTACTTCACCGGCAGCAATTTGATTTGCAATGTGATCGGGAAGAAGTTTGATGATGCCGTTCATGTTTTAATAAGTTCTTTTTTGTTCAACAAAATTAAGATAATTCGGGTGCCCTTTTTGGCGAGTTTTCAATAATTATTCCACATCTGAAATACTGACAAAAGGTCATTTACACAGATGGCTTTTAAAAACTATTAACAGTTGACACGAAAGTGTAGGCATCTCATTTCGTAAATTCGTAGTATGAGAATATTTTCGATCAAAACAGTATTTTTAGCTGTGCCGTTTGTTTTTCTAGCCCTTTTTCTGCTGGGCTCTGCGTCCGCTTCAAAAAAAACGTCCTTAAAATCATCGAATAGGGATGTGGAAGCAGTTAATTGGGCAAAAGAAAAGCTTTCTACACTCACATTAGAAGAGAAGATTGCGCAATTTTTTATGGTCTCTGCGTATTCTAACCAAGGAGAAAAACACTTAAAAGAAGTTGAATCAATCATTCGAGATGAAAAGGTTGGGGGAGTCATCTTTTTTCAAGGAGAGAAGTCGAACTTTTCAGCTGCAGTTAAACGATTCCAACAAACTTCCTCTGTGCCATTATTTATAGCAATGGATGCTGAATGGGGTTCGCATATGCGACTTTTTGACGGTGAAAGATTTCCTTATGCCTATACACTTGGTGCTGCAGATGATCTCGAATCTTCGAAGAAAGTAGCAATAGCAATGGCCCAGGAATGCAGAGAATTGGGTATTCATATGAATTTCTCACCTGATGCAGATGTAAATAGCGATCCAAATAACCCTGTGATTGGTTTTCGTTCATTTGGCGAGGATCCGGGAAAGGTAGCATCTCATGTTAGATCGTTTGTACAAGGTTTTGAAGAGAATGGCGTCATGGCCTGTTTGAAGCATTTTCCTGGACATGGAAATACGGATAAAGATTCGCATTTCGAACTGCCAACAATAAGCAGGTCATTGAACACTTTGGAGATGGTTGATCTAAAACCATTCAAAGAAGGAATCGCTGCAGGTGCGTCGTCTGTTATGATAGCACATTTGAATGTCCCCTCACTTGATAAAAGTGGTTTGCCAACATCACTTTCTAAAATAGTCATTCAAGAGAATTTGAAAGAAAAATTACAATTCAAAGGTTTGATTATTAGTGATGCCTTGAACATGAAAGCGGTTGCTGATAAATATGGCAAGTCGGATGTTGTTGTGAAAGCTTTTGAAGCGGGATGCGACATTTTGCTATGTCCAGAAAGTGTAAAGGATGCCATCAAGGCAATCAAAGAAAAAGTAAATCAGGGAGAGATAACAAAAACAGAGATTGATGAACGCTGCTTGAAGTTACTCAAATACAAATATCTGCATGTTATCACACCTAAATTGGATGTGGTGAAATATTCAAAAGATGAAATAAATTCCATTAAACAATCAGTATTCGATAAGGCACTGACAGTCCTGAAAAATCAGGAAAATGTTCTTCCAATTGGCCGTTTGAACAAGAAAATTGTGCGTATCTCCATTGGAATGCATACCTCATTTTTTCGTGACGCAATGGACCTGTTTGCAGATGTCGAATCGTACCATTATTTCACTTTAAAAGAAGCGGTGGAGGATTTACCTGAGAAAGTTAAATCTTCAGATATCATAATATATTCTCTTCACGCCAATACGGTCAGACCTAAAAATAACTTTGGTTTCGGTCCAGAAGCGTCAGAAAGCGTATCCAAATTGCCAAAGGCTCAACAAAATATTTTGGTGCTTTTTGGAAATCCTTTGTTCTTGACTGACAAGGTCAATTTATCTGGATTTCAATCGGTGGTTGTCGCCTATGAAAACAACAGTTATTCTCAAAAAAGTGCTGCCCAGTTTATTTTTGGTGCTATGGAGGCAAATGGGAAGTTACCTGTCACAGTGAGTGAAAACTTCAAAAAAGGATTTGGATTAAGTGTAGCATGGGGCGGACGTTTGAAATTTTCGCAACCTGAAGAGCTTGGAATTAAAAAGGAGAAGTTAGAAGAAATTGACGCAATTGCAAATAATGCGATAGCCAAAGGTGCCTTTCCAGGATGTCAAATTGTTGTGGCTGTGAAGGGTAAAATTATTTATCGCAAAGCTTTTGGAAAACAAACATATGAAGGCGTTGACAGTGTCGGTATAAATGATGTTTATGACATCGCATCTGTTTCTAAAATTGCTGGATCAACAGCAGGAATTATGAAATTGCAATCTGAAGGTCGATTTAGTTTGAGCAAAAAGTTATCGGATTATATTCCTGAGATTACGGGTGATGGTGAATATGGAAACATAGTAATTCGCGAAATGATGGCGCATCAAGCAGGGTTAACTCCTTGGATTCCTTTTTACAAACGAACATTGAAGAATGGCGAATTGGATCCATCAATTTATTCATCAATAAATAAAGCCGGATTTGAAAAGCAAGTAGCCAATAACTTATTTATCAAAAACACCTACACGGATACTCTCTACAGGCAAATTCTTTCCACACCATTGGGACAGAAGAAATATGAGTATTCTGATTTAGGCTATTATTTTATCAAAAAGATTATTGAAAAAGAAACAAAAGTTGAATTCCAGCAATTCTTGACAGAAGAATTATATATTCCGATGGGCTTGCGTTATTTGCGCTATCAACCTTTGAAGTATTTCCCGGTCAGCCAAATAGTTCCTACTGAGAATGATCAAGCTTTCAGGAAGCAATTGGTACATGGATATGTGCATGATCCTGGCGCAGCGATGCTTGGAGGAGTGGGCGGACATGCAGGGCTTTTTTCCAATGCCACTGACTTGGCATCTTTGATGCAGCTATTTCTCAACAAAGGAAATTATGGTAGTCATCAATTTATTTCTTCGAATGTTGTTGAAGAATTTACAAAATCACAGTGCCCTGGTAATCGCAGGGGAGCCGGATTCGATCGTCCATCAGCAAGTGGAGGTGGACCATGTTGTGAGGCTGCTTCTCAAATGAGTTTTGGTCATAGTGGTTTTACAGGAACCTTGGTTTGGGCAGATCCACAATATGGAATCAATTATGTTTTCTTGTCCAATCGTGTTTGTCCTGATCAAGGAAACTGGAAAATACGCGATATGAATATTAGAACTGAAATTCAACGTGTCATCTACGAAGCAGTGAAGTCAGCCAAATGAGCAGATTCAGCGCAAAGACAGTTCTAAGTTCTCTGATTTTTGTTATTCTGTGCGCAGTTATTTTTACGAAATTTTTAGCATGGAATGAATCACGAGCAAATAGCCATGGATTTGTTTTTGACGACCCAGTTTACGCTATTTTGCCTTTAAAAGACTTG
>JBIIQP010000194.1:0-4105 GCA_044341975.1 Crocinitomicaceae bacterium | reverse complement strand
ACTCTTTCAATAGTCTTGTCAATGTTTCATTTCCTCTTCCTTTTTGCGGAGGAAGGAATGCTTATCCCATCAGTTATATCAGCCTTCGAATCTGATATGAAAGCGAAAGGGATGAAGTTGAGTGCGAAAGATATTTACGACGTCAATAATTCCAGTTTGAAGGATGCTATCATGCATTTCGGTGGCGGGTGCACGGCAGAATTGGTCTCCGGAAAAGGACTTTTATTAACAAATCACCATTGTGGTTATTCTCAAATTCAATCCCATTCATCTTTAGAAAAGGATTACTTAAAAAACGGATTTTGGGCCAAAAACATGAATGAAGAACTGTCAAATCCAGGGCTAACAGCAGCAAGAATTGTGCGAATAGACGATGTAACAAAGTCTGTTTTATTTGGTGTTGGTGAGAATGTTTCAACCGCTGATGCAATAATTAAAAAGAATATTGAGCAGCTAATAAAGGATGCTACAACAGGAACACATTATGAGGCGGAGGTAAAGCCTTTCAATTACGGAAATGATTTTTACATCATTGTTAAAGAAGTGTTTAAAGATGTAAGATTGGTTGGAACTCCCCCTAATTCCATCGGTAAATTTGGCGGTGATACTGATAACTGGGTTTGGCCAAGACACACAGGAGATTTTTCTGTGTTTAGAATTTATGCCGGACCAGATAATAAACCGGCTGCATATTCGGATAAAAATATACCCTACACGCCAATTCATTTTTTACCGATATCATTTCAAAACCGTAAAATAGGTGATTTCACAATGGTGTATGGCTTTCCAGGAGAAACAGAACAGCACGTGGCTTCAGGCTATTTGAAATTTATTGTTGAGAAAGAACGACCAGCACGAATTAAAATGCGCGAAAAATCTTTGAGCGTTATTGATGCTGCTATGCGGTCATCGGATGAGGTAAGGATTAAATATGCTGCGAAACAGGCGAGTATAGCTAATTCATATAAGAAATGGATTGGTCAAGTAGATGGTTTAAAAAGATTAGATGCGGTTGCAATTAAATTAGGGAGAGAAGAAGAATATCAAAAAATGGCTGTGTCAAAAGATGCGTGGAATAAAACGTATGGCAGTGTCATCGATCAAATGAACAAGCATGTTGAACAAGGCAGTAAATGGGAGTTTTTATATGCCATGAATATTGAATATTTATTTGTAGGCCCTGAACTTTATAAGCTGGCAAGGGCATTGGATGATCTAGAAAAGAACTACAAGAATTTGGAGGAAAAAGGAGAGTTGCGTGCGACAATCGAAAAGATGATTAAAAATGCTGATGGGTTTTTTAAGAATTATGATTTTAAAGTAGATCAAAAAATATTTGAACTGTTGACAGATGAGTATCTGAAACAAACAGCAAACAATAATGGCGTATTGGCGAATGAAAAAATTGATTTAAGTGTTTTGAGTAAACTGATCTATTCTAAATCTATATTGACAAATAAGGATAGATATGTGGCGTTTTTAGAAAAATTCAAAGGTTCTTCTTTGAAGAAATTGAAAAGCGATCCAGGATATAAATTTTTTGCAGAAAAGTTCTATTATTTCAAAAGTCAGGTGGTGCCAAATTATTCTTCTTTTGACGATGAATTGACAGCAATGCTTAAAGTTTATGTCGCAGGGAAATATGAGATGTTTCCAAATCAGAAGCACTGGGCAGATGCAAATAGCACTTTGCGCATAACCTACGGGAAATTGGAAGGTTCAGCACCAACTGATGGCATGATGTATACGGAGCACACGACATTGGATGGTATTATTGCGAAATACAATACCGGAAATCCTGACTTTGAATTGTTACCTAGGATGTTAGAGATGCACAAGAACAAAGATTATGGTGACTATGCTCAAAATGATGAGCTATGGGTTTGTTTTACCGGGTCTAACCACACGACTGGTGGGAATTCGGGTTCACCTGTGCTTGACGCAAATGGATATCTTATGGGATTGAATTTTGATCGTACATGGGAAAGTACAATGTCAGATTATATGTTTGATCCTAATCGTTGTCGAAATGTCGTTGTTGATATTCGCTATGTACTTTGGGTCATGGATAAATATTCTGGTGCCAAACATCTCGTAGATGAAATGGTATTGATGAAGCAATAAAAAAAAATGCGCCAATAGGCGCATTTTTTTTGTAATCAATTTATATTCTAGTAATTAAACATGCAATGCTCTTGCCTCTGTGGCATCTAGTGCTGCTTCTTTGATCCCTTCAGAATAAGTAGGGTGTGGGTGACAAATACGTGCAATGTCTTCTGCGGATGCTCTGTATTCCATTGCAACGACTGCTTCCATAATCAAATCTGCTGCTCTCGGAGCAATCATGTGAACTCCAAGTACTTCATCTGTTGTTTTATCAGCTAACACTTTAATAAGTCCTGCAGTATCCATACTAGCACGTGCTCTTCCCAATGCCTTGATTGGGAATGACCCCACTTTATATTCAACCCCAGCAGCTTTTAATTCTTCTTCAGTCTTTCCAACTGCTGCTACTTCAGGCCACGTATAAACAACACCAGGAATTAAGTTGTAATTGATATGTGGTTTCTGACCAGCAATAATTTCAGCAACATACACTCCTTCTTCTTCGGCTTTGTGTGCCAACATGGCGCCTCTTACAACATCTCCAATTGCGTATATATTCGCTGATGCAGTCTGTAAATGATCATTTACCTCAATTTGGCCACGCGTATTTGCTGAAAGACCGGCTGCTTCGATATTTAAACCTTCAGTAAACGCTTTTCTTCCAACCGCAACGAGACAGTAATCTGCTTCAAATGTGACTTCTTCACCTTTTTTATTCAATGCGGTAAGTACAACAGATTTCCCTTTGTTTTCAACTTTTTGAACTCTATGCTCAAGATTGAATTTGAAACCTTCTTTCTTCAGAACTCTTGTAAGCTCTTTACCAAGCGCACCATCCATTGTTGGTATAATTGTATTCGCAAATTCTACAACTTCGATTTCTGTGCCTAAACGCCCATAAACTGACCCAAGTTCTAGCCCGATTACACCGCCTCCAATCACCAACATTTTCTTAGGAATTTCGGTCATATTCAAAGCCTCTGTAGAAGTGATGATTCTTTTTTTGTCAGGCTCCATTCCTGGAAAGAAATTCGGTTTCGATCCTGTGGCGATAATGATGTTTTTAGATGTCAATGAAGTTTCTGTCCCATCTTTGTGCGCAACCTTTACAGTGTTTTTATCTATGAAAGAACCATGTCCATTGTAAACGTCAACTTTGTTTTTGTCCATCAGGAATTTAACACCTGCACAGGTTTGAGATACAACATCGTTTTTACGCTTAATCATTTGTGTGATGTTCGCCTTGACGCTTTTTGTTTCAATACCATGTTCTTCAAAGTTGTGAACGGCATTATGATAATGTTCTGAGGAATCAAGTAAGGCCTTAGAAGGGATGCACCCAACATTTAAGCAGGTTCCACCTAAAGTGTCGTATTTTTCAATAATTGCTGTCTTTAGACCAAGCTGTGCGCAACGAATAGCAGCAACATATCCTCCAGGACCTGAACCAATGATTGTAACGTCGTAAGAACTCATTTTTTATATTTTTTGAGATGCAAATGTAGGATTTCTTCGAGAATTATTCTTTGATAATGGCAATTAAAAAGGGGTGCCGTACGACACCCCTTTTAAAAGATTATTGTTATTTCAATTAAAGTTTGATAAACTTCACTGTATCATTTTGTTTACCAGCAATAAACTTCACAATGTATGTTCCTCTTTGAAGGTCAGAACCATCTATTGTTAATGTTTGTGCACCAGCAGAAACATTTTTCTGATTAATTGTTTTAACTAGCGATCCTGAAATTGAATAAACATAAACATTTACGTTAGAAGTTTCAGAAAGATTGAAAGTTAACGTTGTGTTGTCATTAGTCGGATTCGGGTATGTTTTAAGCTTAGTTTTGAATTCAGCTTTACCATTTCCATCAGCATCACCTATTCCTAGGTATGCAGCAGAACTCCAAATTCCTCTACCATAAGTTCCAATGTAAATTTCTCCTGGACGACGGTTACCTTCTTCCCAAGTTCTCCAAGATTGACGAACTTCGTATACAGG
>JBIIQP010000054.1:0-13818 GCA_044341975.1 Crocinitomicaceae bacterium | reverse complement strand
TGGAATTGAAGACACCTGTTTTTTGAGTTATAACTTCGTTGGATTAAATGCTTCTTTAAGCAATGTTTCAATTGATTTAATCTATCCAAATCCTTCAAATCTAGTCATTCAACTGGGAGAAATTCCTGAGACAGATTTCAGAATTGTAAATACTATTGGACAAATAGAGCTGATTGGAAAAACTCAGGGTGTTATTAATGTGGAATTCTTGAAAAGTGGGGCATATTTTCTGGAATTATCTGATGGACAATCAAAAACGATCTTGCGATTTTACCACAACTAACAAAAAAGACCGATCAATTTGACCGGCCTTTCTGATTTTACTTTAGCATCTAATTTTGTTACTGCTTTTTAGTACAGCAAGCTTTTCCTTCACCAGGTTTTGCGCAAGAAGAACCAGAATTAGCTTTGTCAGCTGAGCAAGAAGCTTTTTTCTTCTTTTTCTTTTTGTCATCTTTTTTGATCTCAGATGAAACACCATTAGATGCAGCATAAGAGGTTGTTGCAACTGAACCAACAAAAGCGGTCAAAGCAAGCGCAAGAAATATTTTTTTCATAGTTTCTAAGATTTATTTGCCGAAAGTTAAGTAATATTTTAATTCAGTTCACCAATCTTGGTCAACTTTGCTTTTACAACATCACCAATTTTAACATTTATTTTAGAGTCTAATGGCAAGAAGAGGTCGATGCGTGATCCAAATTTGATAAAACCAAATTCTTCACCAGTTTTCACTGATTGATTTTCGCCTAAATAATAGCAAATTCGCCTTGCAACAGCACCTGCAATTTGTCTGAAAAGCACTTCTTTACCTGACGCATGTTCAACGACCATTGTTGAGCGTTCGTTGTCTGTGCTGCTTTTTGGATGCCATGCAACTAAAAACAGACCTGGATGGTATTTGACATACTTTACCAAACCAGAGATTGGATTGTAATTTGCGTGCACATTGAGTGGCGACATGAAAATAGAAACCTGAATGCGTTTGTCTTTAAAATATTCGCCTTCTTCTACTTCTTCGATCACGACTACCTTTCCATCTGCAGGGCATATTATATCATTTTCACTGTAGATACACGTTCTTTTTGGCACTCTAAAGAACTGAATGATCAAATAAGCCATCACCAAGACACCAAGTGAAAGCAATATAAAAAGCCAAGTCCAACTAGTTGCGCTGAATAGAAAATAATTTCCAATTTGAACTGCTGACAAAATCAAAAGTCCAATAGTCATAATCAAATAGCCTTCTCGGTGTAATTTCATAGGAATAAGGTTAAAAGTACTCGTAGATCATTGCCCAACAATAAAAGAAGGGAATAGCAAATAATGCGGCATCAAAACGGTCGAGAATTCCACCATGTCCTGGGAGAATGTTTCCTGAATCTTTGATGTTTAAACTTCGTTTGAAAAGCGATTCCAACAAGTCACCATAAATAGCACAAGGTGCAATGATAATTGCCGAAATGACCCAGAATACTTCGTCACCGCGATTTACAAATGCACCGATAATATAACCAACCAATAAGGTGAATAACACTCCTCCAATAGTTCCTTCCCAAGTTTTTTTGGGTGAAATGCGCTCAAAGAGTTTGGTTTTACCGATTAATCTTCCTGTTAAATAGGCGAAAGTGTCGTTCGTCCAAATCAATAAATACATTCCAACCACCGAAGGCAAATAACTAGTATTTCTTAAGTTAAGGTCTATCGTTAGAAAGAAAGGTATAACAATGTAAATGATTCCAAAAACCAACACTGACATATTGATCAATGGGTGAGGAGTCTGTCGCCAAAGCTCTGCTAATATCAAGGTAAAGAACAATGGGAAAATGAAAAGAATGGAAATGATGGGTAACCATTCAAAACTCACACCGACCAACAATGAAAAGATGAAGAGACCGATGAAAATTCCAATTTCCTTGCTTACTTCGACAACTGAATGTTCGTTGAATAAATTGTAGAATTCCAATAGTCCAAGCACCATGAAAACAGAAAACACGATTGCCTGAGCATAAGGGTCCCAAAGTATGGATCCAAGAACTACAATAGCGAATAAAGTTCCGGTTATAGTGCGCTGAACGAGATTATTCATCTGACGAATTTAATCTTTTTCCTCGTTGAAATCAACTTTTAGTGCAACTCCTAGGTAATCGAGGAAGCAGTTATAACAGTTTTATGACTCGGTATTTTCTTCTGATGCAGTATTTTCTTCATCGGATTTATCTTCTTGAACCTCTGTTTTAGGCTCATCAGAGATCGAAACATCTTCACTATTTTCGTCTTCTTGTGATTCGATAAGTGGTTTTTCTGAGGGTGCAACAAATTCGATTTGATCTTCTTCTTTTTCCCACGGTCTCTTTCCAAAAATGTCAACAAGATCTTCTTTGAAAATAACCTCAGCAGACAGGAGTTTTTCAGCAAGCAGTGTCAATTTATCTCTGTTTTCAGATAATATTTGAATGGCACGCTGGTATTGTGCCTCAATCATTTTACTTACTTCTTCATCAATTATTTTTGCTGTATCTTCTGAATAAGGTTTTGTAAATGCATCGCGACCTTGTGAGTCGTAAAAAGAAATATTTCCTACACGTTCGTTTAAGCCATAAATGGACACCATCGCATAGGCTTGTTTTGTTACTTTCTCTAAGTCGCTTAAAGCACCCGTGCTTATTTTTCCAAAAATAAGTTGCTCCGCTGCACGTCCACCAAGCGCAGAACACATTTGATCTAGAATTTGCTCAGTTGTGGTGATACTTCTTTCTTCTGGAAGGTACCAAGCAGCTCCTAAAGATTGACCGCGAGGAACAATGGTAACTTTTACCAATGGATGCGCAAATTCGAGTAACCAAGAAATAGTTGCATGACCTGCTTCATGATAAGCAATTGCCTTTTTCTCTTCCTTCGTAATAATTTTATTTTTCTTTTCTAGTCCACCAACGATTCTATCTACAGCGTCTAGGAAATCTTGTTTTTGAACAAATTTTTTGTCTTTTCTGGCTGCAATTAAAGCCGCTTCATTACATAAATTGGCAATGTCAGCTCCAGAGAACCCAGGTGTTTGCTTCGCAAGGAAATCAATATCGATACCCGTTTCCAATTTGATCGGTTTCAAATGAACTTGGAAAATCTCTTTTCTTTCGTTCAAGTCAGGCATGTCAACATAGATTTGTCTGTCGAAACGACCAGCGCGCATCAAGGCGCTATCCAAAACATCTGCACGGTTTGTGGCTGCTAGGATAATTACACCGGAATTTGTTCCAAAACCATCCATTTCAGTCAATAACTGATTCAATGTATTTTCGCGCTCATCGTTTGATCCAAAGCTGTTGTTTTTTCCTCTTGCACGACCAATCGCATCTATTTCATCAATGAATATAATTGAAGGTGCTTTTTCCTTTGCTTGCTTGAACAAATCGCGCACACGTGATGCACCCACACCAACAAACATTTCAACGAAATCAGATCCAGATAGTGAGAAGAAAGGCACCTTCGCTTCGCCTGCAACAGCCTTTGCTAACAATGTTTTTCCTGTTCCCGGAGGTCCAACCAATAGTGCTCCTTTCGGAATTTTTGCACCTAATTCAGTGTATTTCTTTGGGTTCTTAAGGAATTCAACTATTTCAACAATTTCTTCCTTCGCTCCTTGTAAGCCAGCAACATCTTTAAACGTTACATTCGTTGATTTGCCTTTTTCATACACCTGTGCTTTTGATTTCCCAATGTTGAAAATCTGACCACCGCCACCACCGCCGCCGCCAGTCATTCTGCGCATTACGAACATCCAGATTACGACCATTAAAATAAGTGGGAACAAATAACTCAAAATACTTTCGAAGTAATTTACTTCTTCTGTATCAACCAATTCAATCGTTGGTATTGGGGATTCATTCGTTTTTGCACGTGATTTATTTTCTTCTTTGATTGACTTATTCAAATCATTTACCCTTGTTTCAAAGTTGGCAGCGTCGATTACCTTTAATTCAAAAGATGGATCATTTGACTTGTAATTTGTTCCTTTTGAAAGGTATTCTTTGATGTATTTATATTGAGGATCTTTCGATGAACGAATATATTCTTTCCCTTCTTTACTTATTTTAAACTCTACATGTTCTTTGTTCACAACCTTTGCATCTCGGATGTATCCATGCATTGCCAGGTCATCGAACGTTTTTGGGTAAGTAATATTGATTTTACCGCTTGTGCTCATAAAAAGCTGAAAAGCGATGATTGCCACTCCAATTATGGCGTAAATCCAATAAATTGAAAAGGGACTGCGTTTTTTATTTTGTTCTTCTGACATGAAAATTAGTTCAAATTAGGTATGTCTGTTCGTTGTGCATCGGCCCATAAATCCTCAAGATCGTAAAATGGACGTGCATCTTTGTAAAAAATATGGGCAACCACGTTGATGTAGTCCAGTAGTACCCATTCACTGTTTGTTTTTCCCTCGATGTGCCAAGGCTTTTCTTTCAATTCTGTTCGCGTGAAACGAGTGACTGATGTGCTGATACCATCTACTTGAGTCGATGATTCTCCGCTGCAAATCACAAAGAAATCACAAACTGAGTTACTTATTTTTCGCAAATCAAGGACAACGATATCCTTAGCTTTATTTTCCTGCATTCCTTCAACAATTGCGTCGCACAATCTTTCGGAATCTATATCTTTTTTTTTCTTGGGCATCAAATTGGATTAATCTTTACAAATCTAAGTTTAAATTTTAATTTTATCCGTTGAACTAACAACTTCGAAGCTCAAATGTTGCTGCCATTCGGACATCGTATTATCCATCTGCCTTCCGTTGATTCAACGAACAATTATACTGCCAATCTACTTCGTGAAGGAAAAATTGGTCATGGTGCGGTAATTTTGGCAGACGAGCAACTGGTTGGTCGCGGGCAAAGAGGGGCCTCTTGGACCTCAAAAGCAGGAGAAAACCTATTGGTAACGTTTTTGGCCACACCCGACAATCTGTCAGTCAGTAATCAGGAGGTAATAACCCAATTTATTACAGTTTCCATAGCCGATTTTTTAGGAAATATTGGCATTTCAGCCAGTATAAAGTGGCCCAATGATATTTATGTTGGCGGAAAAAAGCTTGCTGGAATTTTAATTGAAAACGCACTGAATGGTGGAAATATTGCTACAAGCATAATAGGTGTTGGGTTGAACGTGAATCAAATCGATTTTGAAGGATTGAATGCTACGAGTTTAGCGTCTGAAATTGGTGAAAAACGTCCGATAATGGATGTGCTTTTTCAGCTTATAGATGCAATGAACAAGACTTGGTCAGATTTGAATTCTTCACAATTAAAACAGCGTTACTTAAGCAGCATGTATCTATTGAACATTGCGGCTAATTTTGAGGATGAGAATGGAAAATTCACAGGTGTTATTCGTGGTACCGACGAAAGGGGCAGATTGGAAATAGAAAAAAATGGAACGCTAAATTATTACAACCTGAAAGAGGTTAGTTTCCTTTCTCAAAGTGATCTTTGAGGTTTTTAGACATGATATTGAACAATGCTGTAAGCGGTTTTTCAACCATCATTTTCAAGAAGACATTTAACTCACCATCAAACTGAATATATCCTTCGGATTGTGCATCTTTTTCACTTATGTGTATGGTTAACTTAAACGGGAAAGGCGATTTTTCTCCGGATTTCATGAAGATTTTTTCATTTCCTTCCGAACCATCTTGAACCAATGAAATCGTAACGCCGCCTTGCACTTTGAAGGAACATTCCGAATCACTTGCCTTCCAATCAGAAATCTGATCTTTTGGTAGTAAATGAATCAAATGATTTGAATCTCTCAAGAAATTAGCGACTTTATCTTGTTTAGCCGAAACACTAACTTTTTCACTGATTATTTGCATTTCCTTCTATTGTTTCCAGGTGGCAGGATTTTCTTTCCATTCACGAAGCGACGCCATGTCTTTCTTGGAAATATAATTTTGCTTTAACGCCTGTTCAATCAACAAATCATAGTTTGTTAACGTTGTGTATGGACAATTAATCTTTTTAAAATTCTCTTCGGCTACTTGAAAACCATACGAGAAAATGGCTACAATTCCTTTTACATCAAGTCCGCCTGATTTTAACGCTTCAATTGCTTTAATAGAACTTCCACCTGTCGAAATAAGATCTTCAATGACAACAACTTTTTGTCCAGCTTCAAAATATCCTTCAATTTGGTTACCCATCCCATGTTCTTTTGCAGAACTTCTAACATAGATGAAAGGAAGTCCCATTTCTTGAGCAACTAATGCGCCTTGAGCAATACCACCTGTTGCAACTCCTGCAATTACGTCAGGCTTGCCAAATACTTCCTCAATAGCTTCTGTGTATGTTTGACGAATGAAAGTGCGAATATTCGGAAACGAAAGGGTGATGCGGTTATCACAGTAAATGGGTGAATTCCAGCCTGATGCCCATTTGAATGGATGGTTAGGCTGAAGTTTAACTGCTTTGATTTGTAATAAAAATTCTGCTACTTTTAGCGCTTTATCGTTGTTAAGAATCATACGCAAATGTACAAAGTATTTATTGAAAATAAGTCGGTGATCATCACTGAAACAGATTCAGATTCTAATTTTTGTCCTGTCCTTGACGAGAAATCTGCGAAAACGCTTGAAAAAGACATTCTAACATTGCTGGATAATGCAGAAGTCCAATCGGTTGTCGTGCGATGCGAAAATGCGCGTGCCAAATTTAAAAAGCTATTTAAAAATTACCAGCTGATTGAAGCCGCAGGAGGAATTGTACAACGAAAAAACAGGATACTTGTCATTAAACGAAATGGTAAATGGGATCTGCCCAAAGGTAAAATTGAAATTGGAGAATTGAATGAGGTTGCTGCTGTTCGTGAAATAGAGGAAGAATGCGGAATTGTTGGTCCAACCGTTGAAGACTTTCTTTGTGAAACGTATCACACTTATTCTTTCAAAAATGAACAAGTTCTGAAACGTACCTATTGGTACTCACTGTCATTTTCTGGTAAGAAAAAGTTGATTCCTCAAGAAGAAGAAGGTATAACCAAGGCAAAGTGGCTGAAAAAAAGTAAATTAGCCAAAATAAAAAAGAACACATTTAGTTCTATTCTCGAAGTGATAACTTCTTTTGAGGATAAAATGAAAAAAGAGGAACAGTATTTGAAGAAGAGCAGACAAACATAATTTTTTGTTAAAACAGAGTACCCTAATTGTAAATGTATTATTCTTGTAAAAAAATGAAAACCATGAAATTTATCTTATTTACAGCGGCATTGTTCGCAAGCGTTCAATTGATGGCTCAAGAGAAGCAAGTTTCGAATGAAGCGTCAAAAGAAATTAAAGTCGAATCCAAAAAAGGGTTGAATTTTACAACATTGGAAATTGTTCGAGAGAATATCCCTTACGGAACAAATGATTTGTTTGAATTTGAATTCAAGAATGAATCAAAGACACCTGCAATTATTCAGGGTGTTCAGACAAGTTGTGGATGCACTACTGCAAATAAACCTGAAGAGCCAGTGAAGCCAGGAAAAAAGTCTACGATTTCAGTAAAGTATGATACAAAAAGAGTAGGTCAATTTACCAAAACAATTACCGTGTCATCCAACGTGTCTGAACCGATAATCCTAACAATTAAAGGTTCTGTTTTACCAGATGCACCTATCAATGTTGCGCCTGCAACAAACGAAAATTAAGAGTTTAACTTTTTCAATATTAAAAGGAAGTCAATTTTGGCTTCCTTTTATTTTTTGTGAAAAACCGTGGAAGAAGCTTGTGCCGTTGGCATTATGGTGAGATCATTAATTGTTACATGTGCCGGTCGTGTCGCTACAAAATAAATTGTTTCAGCAATATCCTCTGCGCTTAAGGGCTCAAATCCGTTGTATACATTTTTGGCAGTTTCCTCGTCGCCTTTAAAACGAACCAATGAGAATTCTGTTTCTGCAGCTCCTGGCGCAATATTAGTAACCTTAATACCGAATTCAACAAGATCGATTCTCATGGATTTTGACAAGGCATCAACTGCAAATTTTGAGGCACAGTACACATTGCCTCCTGGATACACTTCTTTTCCTGCAATACTTGAGATGTTAATGATGTGCCCTTTTCTTTGTGCAATCATGTAAGGAGCAATTGCTTTTGTCATATAAAGCAAGCCTTTTATGTTTGTATCAATCATTCTTTCCCAATCATCTGTTAATCCATCCTGAATTGGGCCACGACCAACAGCCAAACCTGCGTTGTTAATCAAATGATCAATGGTTAGATCTGCCTTTTCTTTTAATTTATCGATTGCATCATTGACTTCTTTTTGATTTCTTACATCAAAACAAAGTGTTGTTACCTCATTTCCGAATTGCATCTCAAGCTCTTCTTTTAAGCTGGTCAAACGATCATGTCTTCTTCCCGTTATGATGAGATTCCAGCCATTTTCAGCAAATTTTCTCGCACACGCTTCCCCAAAACCGGAAGTTGCACCTGTAATAAAGGCCGTTTTTAAGTTTTTCATTTAATTATTTTTTTCAGGTTTAAAAGTAATTTTTCCTTGTCAATACATAGTAAAAGGAACGAAACGAGAAAAATCATTGCTGGGACTTTGTATCGCACAATTGCTCCTAATACAGGGACAGTCAGACCGATTAAAAGAGCTAATAAAACCACAAAATAAAAAGAGAAATACAAATACGGTTTTTGCTCATCTGTCGGCTTTTTAGAATATAATCCTGCTAAGATGATTAGTAGGATGATTACTACATTTTCAAAAGAAGCGAACAAAGCGAAGATTGAATTGCTTTCCCAAGGTAGCGGTCTAAAGATACAATTTGCTAGTGCTTCCGGACTATTTTTTAAACAGCTTATGAATGACCCATCCAACCGAGTTATAGTGATTGCACTGCCTGCTTTTGTATCTCTAGCAACATTTATAAAATCAAGCTGTTTTTTTTGAAGGATTTTACCAAGATCAAATTGTGGAGTGATTCGATAGGCATTGAAAGCAAAAAGAATACAAACTCCATAACTTATTAAAAACGTTAAATGAACGTGCTTAATTTCCCATTTAACAATCAACAGCCAAGCGATAAGACTTGGAATAAGGATGAGTAGAACATATGTTTTTGTGATGCTAAGAAGCAAAATCGACAGTATGAAAAGTATCACATTTGCTATTCGTTTTTTGTTCGAGTGAAGTAAACGTGTGAAGCTGAAAAGTAGTCCGCCAATTCCAAAAATTAAAACACTCTCTTTCAAAATGGAGGAAGCCCATAGGAGAAGTGATGGAATCAAGAAACAGGCAATGATAAGTTCCCATTTTTTCGATGCAAAGACACTGTAGAAGCATTTAAAAATGGCAAGTGAACCAAGGAATGACATCAAACAAAAGACAATGGCATGCACGTGATAAGCTCCAAATGAAAATAGTCGAATTACCATATTGATTCTTATGATTGTCCGATTATCATTGAACACGCCAGTATCAAAAGGTTTGAACCAAAAATGAGTGTTTCTAAGCGCCGATATTATTTGGGGATCATCTCCTTGAATTCCCAGTATTATCTTGAAATAATCATTCGGGGATGATGTCAAAAGATGATGATAGAGCAAATCGGCATCATCATAATATTTGAAAATGTCAGCGGTGGAGCGATCCGTATAAAATTGCGTATAGATCACGTAAAGCGCAAAACCAAAGAGCAACTTAATTAGAAACAAAAAACTCAACTCTTTAATCGATATTCCAGAATTCCTTGCAAAATTTAGCCTTTTGAAAGACCAAAGTATTAGGGAAATAAGCGCTATGGATAAAAGGAATTGCAAAGGTTTATCGTTTGAACTTTAGTTTGATTTTTTGCAAATCAATATGAGCGATTAACAAAAATAAAATGAATGGTAAAATTGGAGCTTTGTATCTAACAAGATTGCCCAAAACAGGATTTAAAATACCGTTAAATGTCAAAATTGAAATCGAAAAAAGTAACACAATTAATTTAAATTGAACAGGAACATTGTTGCGTTTGTCGTAAAAAACAACACAACCTAGAATCAAAAGTAGAAGAACTAAATTATCTAAAGCTGGTAATGTTATTATGATTGATGAAATGTCAAAAACAGTTGGGCGAAACAACGCATTTGCAAATCCAAAAGGCAGTGCGCTGATTAGATTTAACCAACTACCATCCAGTTTCCGAATGTAAATCATACTTTTTGCTTTCTCCAAACGGGCTTCATACAAATTGTCTTTTTGTTTGTATTTCAGTGATTCAAGAATGTTAATCCTTTTGCCATTTATAAGTTTTTCATACGATTGAGATGTTAAATACGCTATTCGTTTTTGTTCTGATTTTTTTGGCAATGACTTCACATCGTATGAAACGGGATTGATCAATGTCGTAAGTGCGGCACTTCCAAAAATAACCAAAGCATAAATAAGCATGAAAGATCGTCCAAATGAAATCCTTTTAATCTTTTTGGCAATGAATAAACTTAAAAAGATTGGTATCAAAAAAATGAAGAAGTAAGGTTTTGCCACAAACAAAAGGAAGCAAAAAATAATAAAGAATACCTTGGTTTTAAATGAGGAATTTAATTCATAGGATTTTATTCCAAAATATACAATTCCGCATAATACCATTAAAACAAACGTTTCTTTCAAGAGTCCTGAGGTCCACAACAAAATGGAAGGAAAGAAAAAAAGACAAAAGAAAAAAAGACGTTGTTTGTTTTCTAAAAATTTACTGATAGACTTGAAAAGTGCGATACATCCAATAAAAGATAGAAATGACACGATGATTGATTGTATCAGTATGTTGCTATAGGATAGAAAGTTTAGCATCGCATTTGCAATAATTATAGTTCTGTTGTCATTGAACAGACCATATGAATTTGTTTTATTCCAATATTTTACCTGACTTATTAATGCTTTAGCATCTTCGTTTGTAATTGTTTGATTGAACAAAAAGTGAAAGAAATCGCTCGGATAGCGAACTAAAAGTTGGTGAATTATCTTACCGTCTTCAAAGTATTTATATATGTCACTAGTTTCTTTATTGGTATAGTAATATGTGTAGAGCAATACTAGCAATATACTAGCAGCCAATTTTGCACAAAGCGCTAGGTTTAGCATTGTGGCTGATATTTTCTCTAGTTTGAAAAAAGAAAAACGATTTAAAACAAAGAAGAATAAAAGGAAATAAAATAGAATAATTAGGTATGCCATGACTACTTAATTTTCAATTTCAACAAAACTCCTTTCCAATCGATATGCAAAAATACTGTTGCAAAAAGCATCGGCATAAAAACTGACTTGTATTTAATAGTTAAACCAAGTATCGGTATAAGTATTCCCAATAATAATAGTGATGTAATGCTAAAATAGGTAATCAAGAAACTGAATTCCCCAAAGTTCTGATCAACTGGCTTTCGAAATAAAATTAGCAGTAAAACACCTATAAAAAGAAGAGAACTTTCAAGAATAAATGGTAAAGTTTCTGTTTGAATCGGTCTTGAAAATAATGGAAATAAAAAAATGTTTTTTGTTGCTGAGGGAATCGATTTTATTAAAGACATATACGACCCATCGAGTTCAGGGGTCTCCACAAAAGTAGAAGGGTCTTCTTTTTTTGCGTCATCTAAAAAGTCATCTTGTTTGTAGGTTAGCATTTCAATAAAATGAAAACTGTCACCATTTTTAATATTGTATTTCGTATCTCGGGTGTTGCTGTCACTCAGAATTAAAATGATAGCAACGAATGAGAAGATGAGTAGGGAAAATAGTCTCAAATTCAATTTTGAGTAGTTAACTTGAATTACTTTGAAAAGTAAAAAAGAAAAGATAAAAGACAGGAATAAATAACTAATAATTGGTTTTACTTGCACTGAAATAAAAATGAAAAATAACAGCATTGAAATATTGAATATTGTAAAATTGCGCTGGTAGACAAGTTTAACGCAATGAAATAAAATACCACCAATTGCAACCATTAAAAGGCTTTCCTTGTAAATTCCTCCCAACCAAAATAAACTCGACGGAATGAGAAAAACGAGAATGACTACTTGATGAATTTGTTTAATTTGAAAAATCACGTAAGACTTTACAAGAGACAATAAACCTGTAAATCCAATAAAAGTAAATACGATTAAATGCACAAAATAATGCCCTTGTGAAAATGTTCGTATGAACAAATTAAGTCGAAACATTATGCGATTATCATTTATTAGACCATATCCAAAATCCCTATTCCAACCGTAGGTTTCATTCAAAAGTTTATGCGTTGCAGGGTTTACAGGAAGGTAGAAGATTACTTTAATTAATTCTAGAGGACGGTTTTTTAACTTAAAATACAGGAATTCTGCCTTGTTAAAATATTCATACATATCAGAATCATTCTTGTAACCAGCGATGTAGTAATAGTAATACCATACAATTACAGCGAATAAGACTTTCAATAAAAAGAGGGATGGAAAAACCCAAGGCTTCAATCCATCAACTTTGAAATACTTGTTGAAGTAGATAAAAAGACAAAGAAGAATTAAAACAATGCCGCTAAGAATCAATTGAAATGAAAGTTGATGTTGTTACTTTCAAATTTAGTAAAGATTTATCGCTTGAGGTTAATTCGAAAGATCTATTGAATTGAGGAGTCGCGATAATCTGCTGTTTTGACTTTTCAAAAGTGGGATCTGAGTGTTATTAACACATAATAACAAGCCAAAAACTAAAAACGGCAAGGCAGGTATCTTATAGCGCACAATAGCTCCAATGATAGGTGTTGTCAAGCCAATTATTAAAAAGAGTACGATTGTGAATGTAAAACAAAAAAGCACAAAATTTTTCTTGGTCGGATCTAATTTTACTTTGTTTCGAATGGCAAAAAAAGCTAATAAGAACACTAAAATATTTTCTAAAACAGAAGGAATAAATAGAATTCCTCGAATGTCTGAAATCCAGGGTCTTGTAAAGGTGTTTATGAGTGCTGCAGGGATTGATTTTAAAATGGACCAAAAACTATGGTCAAGCGCCTGAACCGGAATAAGGCTATGCACGACTACCTTTTTTGAGAGTTCAATAAAATCGTGTTGTTTTGAAACAATCAATTCAATAAAACTATATGTTGGGTTAATGAATCCAACTATTGAAACAAGAACCATCATTATGCCGAAAGCTACAAGATAGGCAATCAATGAACGTTCAATGAATTTTGACGCAATCAGTCCTGCACAAGCTATAATAAGTGCTGCAAAAACATACAATTTGACAACCAGTAAGATTGAAACAAACAAGAGAATCGTAAGCAAACGGCGGTGTGAATATTCACCAATGACGATTTTATAGAAATTCCAGCTAAAAAATCCAATCGCAAAAATTAAAACGGCTTCTTTTAGAATTCCTGAACTCCAGAAAATAACGGATGGCACGGCAAATGCAGCTAAAAAGCTTTTCCACTTTGATCCACTAACAGCAATGAACAGTCGCATCAGTGCATACAGACCAGTAAATGAAACAAAGTTTAATAATAAGCTGTGAATGTGGTAATTTCCAAATGAAAAGATTCTAAAAACTGCATTAAGACGGATAATTAGACGACTGTCATTTACCAAACCATTGTCATAGGCCAGGTACCAATTGTACATTTTGACGTAATAGGTCTTGAAAAAGTAATCGTTTTCGCAACCAATGCCAAATAGCATTTTAAAAAAATCAGCAGGTTTTGTCCAAAGGGCTTCATATAGGATTCGGCTGTCGTCGAAATATTTAAAGGTATCAGCATCCGCTCGGACAGGATAATAATAAGTGTAAAGGAAATACATTCCGATTCCTGCCAATGTTTTA
>JBIIQP010000193.1:0-4135 GCA_044341975.1 Crocinitomicaceae bacterium | reverse complement strand
ATAGAAAAAGCAATCGCTGAAAAAGATTTTACAAGGGGTAAAGAATTGGTTGAACGAGCAAAAAGCTTTAACAAGCAGTTCAATATCATGCCTTCTGACACGCGACCAAATGATTTGTTGGCTCAGATCAATTTAATGGAGCAAGCAGAAAAGAATTATGCAGCGAAAATGGCTGAAGGAGAAAAGTTTGCTACAGCAAAAGATTACCCCAGAGCGATAGCGTCTTTCGAAGCAGCAAAAATCATAAAACCTGCGGAGTCCTTGCCGCAGACTAAAATAGATGAATTAAAGAGATTGCAAAACGACCAGGCTTCTGTTCAAGAAAAGGAATTGATATACAAAGACAACATGGCTAAAGGAAACTTGAGTCAGAATGCTAAAAATTACGCTCAAGCTTTGTCCAATTATGAAAATGCGTTGAGTGCTAAGCCAAATGATCAAGTTGCCAAAGACAAAATCTCAGAGGTAAAACAATTAATGGATGAGCAAGCAAATGCTTCTAAGTCAGCGCAAGAAAAAAAGGCGCGATTTGATGCATTAATCAAAGAAGCAGATGGATTGTTTCGTTCTGACAACTTTGCCGATGCACGCACGAAATACACTGAGGCGCTTGGTGTTGATCCGACAAGTAAGTATGCAAAGAAACAACTGGATGAGTGCAACAGGAAACAATCAAGTACAGATAATGCTAAATCGGAAACTGAATTCAATGCACTTGTTAAAACAGCTGATGAAGCCTTTAAAATAAAAAGTTTTGACCGTGCCAAAGAAGACTACAACAAAGCATTGGTTATCAAGCCTGGAAACCCATATGTTACAAATAAATTAAAAGAAATAGATGCGTTTTTAAATCCTGCTGTTGAAAAAACGATGGCACTTGAACCACTTGGAAAACCTTATGAAAGTTCAATAATGGATGGCTATGCAGCACTGGTTGAAGCTGACATACAAAGGAAATCCGATAAAGAACAGGCAGTTGGCGAGAAATTAAAGGATGCCCAAGAGCAGACAGATGAATTGACTGAATTGAGCACTATTGAACAGCAACGAAAAAGAGATCGGATGAATGCCGTTGTCACTAAAATTGCTACGGATGAGCAATCTGCGGATCTGAATCGGCAATTGACAACGCAGGTTTTTGAGAAGGCTCAAAATGACATTGCGAAAGAAAATACTATAAACGGAAATTTCGAACATTCAGAAAATGTAAAATCACAAGAGGCACTTAGCAATGTTTCAGGTCAAACAAGTATAGAATACAAAGACAAAGAATCAGTTTACACTGAGAATACCGAAATCATCAATGCGCACAATGTGGGTTACGAGGAAAGTTTGCGTCAACAAAATATTTCTGAGGCCAATACAAATATTACATCCGGACAGAAATTATTGATTGTTGATCAGAACATGCAACAAGATAAGTTGGATGATTTTGAATCACGCGCTGCAGTCCGCACCGAAGTAGATAAGAAACTGGTTGAAGTAACAACTGTGGATCAAAATCTAACAAATGTGAACAGCAAAGAGCTTTTAGGCAATGACCAGCAATTGTATGCTAAAAAAATAGCAGTTACTGAAAAAGATGCGCAGGATGCGAAAGTTGCTCCAACTAACGATGCGTATTTAAAATCAGTGAAAGAAGTTGTGAATGACAAAGATCAGTCTAAAACAGAAGAGCAAGTTGTGCATACTTCTGAATTGAATTCTTCATTGAATAAAATCAATACAACGATGGAGGAGCAAAATGTTGACAGAGATTTGAATAGACTTAAAACTACTGAGATCATTCATAATGGTAATGAGGCAATTGAGAAATCTACTTTAACGGCCAATAACAAGGAAAACACAAAGTATTTGAGTAATGAAAGCGTCATCAATAACAAAGGTGCTATTGCCAATCAAACTGATGCTAAAGCGGTTGAAAATCATTCGATAAATGTTCAGTCGGTTACTTTACTCGATAAAAAAGCAAATACATCTGCATCAGAGTTGAATCTTAGTGATGATGAAGAACGTTTACAGGCGCGTGCAACAGTTGAAACAATGACGACCAATGTTGAGGAGAGTGCAAAGAGTTCAACAAAGAACCAAGAAGCAGTTACTCAAAAGTTCAATGATGCGAGCAAAGCTGTTGATGCAAGCAATACGAGTTTACAAGATGCCAATAAAGAAAAGAACCTATCCAATCAGACTAAATTAACAGTCTCCGAATCCGGTAAACAGGAGAAAGTAAAACTTGCAAACTCTCTTGGAAAAGATTACCCGGAAGGTGTGAGTCAAGAGTCATTCACTCAAAATGATGATAAAGGTTTGATGACGGCAATTATTACACGCAGAATCGTTGTAAAAGAGGGGCATGGCGATGTGTATGTACGCACACAAACATTACAGGCTATTACATATTCTAAAAACGGACAGCCCACAACTGAAATGGTTTGGCAGCGAGAAACGCAAGGACCTCACTTGCAAAAACACTATTAATTCAATATTTATTGTCAGTAACTCTTCTCTGCGACTTTTTCACTTGTGGAAATAAGGTCTAATTTCACATAAAAGAAATCGATTGGCAAAGAAGTTAACGGTAGCGGCAAGCATTGTTGTCAAATTGATTCTAGGAATAATGATCTGTAATTATTTCTGGAGTGCAAATGATTTTGTCGCCATCAAGCAAATTCCATGGTACATTGTTGCAGAAGGATTGTTGTATATCGCTGCACAAATGCTCACCCGTAAATTTTCAAATGTAAATAATTGGTGGGATTGGGTTTTTTACTTCGGACTCGTATCAATAATGCTAACTGTTTCTTTTAGTTCTTTATCCCATGCCGCCAGCTGGTTTTTGATTGTTAAATCAGGAACGATTGCACTAGTTATTCCGGCGATAATTGATTTTGTAAAATTGTTAATTCCTAAACATCAAACTGAAAAATGAATGTTCATTTCATAGCAATTGGAGGTAGTGCCATGCATAACCTTGCAATAGCACTTAGTAGAAAAGGTGCAAATGTTACTGGTTCAGACGATGAAATATTTGAGCCTTCTCGGACAAGGCTTGAAAAACAAGGCATTTTACCTGATACTATAGGTTGGTTTCCTGAAAAAATAAATGCTCAATTGGATGCTGTTATTCTCGGGATGCATGCCAGGGCAGATAATCCAGAGTTGCTAAAGGCAAAGGAATTAGGACTGGCCATCTATTCTTACCCTGAATATTTGTACGAACAAAGTAAAAATAAAACACGCGTTGTAATTGGTGGCAGTCATGGTAAAACAACTATTACTTCAATGCTTTTGCATGTTGTGAATGCCCTAGGAATGAATGTGGACTATATGGTGGGAGCACAATTAGAAGGTTATGATTGCATGGTTAAACTAACCGAAGAAGCCAATGTGATGATCTTGGAAGGAGATGAATACTTGAGTTCTCCGATTGATCGTCGTCCGAAGTTTCACTTGTACAAGCCAGATGTAGCCATAATAAGCGGGATAGCTTGGGATCATATAAATGTATTTCCAACCTTCGAGAATTACGTCGAGCAATTTGATACTTTTTGTTCGCTGATTACTGAGGATGGTACTTTGATTTATAATCAGGACGATAAAGAAGTGGATAAATTGGGAGTTAAATTTTCTTCTATTATAGAAACCGTTTCCTATCAAACTCCGGAATACGATGTAATCGAAACGGGGACGCTGCTGTATTTCAATGGTGAAAAATATCCTTTGAAAATATTTGGATCCCACAACCTTCAAAATTTGATGGGTGCCATGCGCATTGGTCAAAAGATTGGCATTGAACCGGAAGATTTTTTTAAAGCGATTCAATCCTTTACTGGGGCAGGAAAAAGATTGCAAAAGGTGGCAGAAAAAGGTACTTTCACAATGTTCAAGGACTTTGCACATTCTCCATCCAAATTAAAGGCAACCACAAAAGCAGTGAAGGAACAATTTGTAAAACGTCACGTTGTTGCTTGTATGGAATTGCACACTTTTTCTTCATTGAAAAAAGAATTTCTTCCACATTATGAAAATGCGATGCAAGCAGCTGACGAAGCGATTGTTTATTTCAGTCATGATGTTGTAGCGCATAAAAAGCTTGACCCAATAACAAAAGAATTGGTAGTTGCAGGCTTTG
>JBIIQP010000192.1:0-4153 GCA_044341975.1 Crocinitomicaceae bacterium | reverse complement strand
TCGACATAAAAGCTGGGGATTTTGGATTATACATCTGTAAAATAAAATCAAGAAGTATTGCCAAGAGTTTTGAGTATTTCAAAAAAAATGGAGCAGAACTTTTGAATTCAGCGCCAATTGTTTCTCCGAATGGAAAAGCTACATTTTTTGCAAAAGATCCCAATGGAAATATTTTTCAGATTGTAGAAGGGCGTGGTTATTTCTCTTCAACTGGACATCCGTCTGGATGCGGTGGAGCTGCTGGCACAATTATCGGAGTCAGCGATATTGATAAAGCATTGCCACTTTACAGAGATATTCTTGGATATGATTGCATAGAATATGATACGACTGGGACATTTGAAGACCTTCAATTATTAGCGGGAGGAGAAGGCCAATTTCGGAGAGTTTTACTGACACATTCAGCAGCACGAAAAGGACCGTTTGCTCGACTTTTGGGACCAACTGAAATAGAATTGATTCAATCCATCGATCGTTCAGATTGTAGAAAAATATTCGAAAATCGTTTTTGGGGAGACTGGGGATTCATTCATCTGTGCTTTGATGTGCAGGGGATGAACAGTTTGATGAAAGAATGCGAAGACAAAGGCTTTCCTTTTACAGTTGACAGTTCTGACACCTTTGACATGGGCGAAGCTGGTGGCAGATTTTCGTATATTGAGGATCCCGATGGAACCTGGATTGAATTTGTCGAGACACATAAAGTGCCGGTGATGAAAAAATTGGGTTGGTATATCAATCTCAAAAATAAAAAGCCTGGAAAACACCTTCCAAACTGGATGCTAAAAGCAATGGGACTAAACAAAGTAAAGGATTAGATGTAGTAATCGGTCGATTTGATTGAATGAACGGTCATGTAAACTTCTTTTTTTTGAATATATTTGAACCTTATTGAAAAACCATGAAAAACCTGTTCGGATACCTCAGCCTTCTTTTATTAGGTGGATTACTCTTTACTTCTTGCAGTGAAGAAATCGATATGATCGATGGATTTGAGGAGACGGCTGTCATCTATGGCTTATTAGATAAATCTGAAAACGTTCATTACATCAAGATCAACCGTGCTTTTATAGGTCCTGGAAATTCACTTGAAATTGCTCAAATTCCAGATTCAAGTTATTTTGATCAGGTTGATGCGACAGTTACTGAGTTTATAAATGGAATTCAAACGCGCCAATGGACACTTCAAGATACAACAATTGAAAATAAGGACACAGAAGGTGTCTTTTACGCACCGACCCAAAAACTTTACTATTTCAGCACTACATCCTCTTCTCCACTTAATGCAAATGCAACCTATAAACTGCATGTTTCATTGAACAACGGGGAATTTGAAGTTGATGGAGAAACTGAATTGATATCTGGTATTTCAACGAGTGCTGATGCCCAAAACTTTCGTTACACATTTGCTGACGATCCTGGAAGTTATACGCAAAAGGGAATTTCTGTTTTAGTTGGTAATTCGCACGTTGTAAATACAACATTGAGAATTAATTATGAGGAAATTGAAAGCGGTGTTGACACAGTGCGTAGAAGTTTTGACTGGAAATTAGGAGAATCAGAAGTAAGTCCGAATGGATCCAAAACATTTACAATGAATGGCAAAAGCTTCTATGATCTCATGAAAGGTGATTGCAACACTTCTGATGCTTCAATCAATACCCGAAGAATAAAGTCTATCAAGGCAATCGTTACTGGTGGTGCTGAAGAATTTTACAATTACATGACGGTCAACAAGCCAACATCAACTTTGGCTCAAAGCAAACCTACCTACACGAACCTGAAAGTTTCTGCTGGACATCGAGTTATTGGAATTTTTTCCTCTCGTTTGACATATTCAACTGAGAAATTTTATATCAATCCAAGCAACACAAGTCTTCGAATGTTGGATACAAAAAGTACCATTGAATTGTGTACCGGACCAATTACGGGTAACTTGTTTTTCTGTAGTCAGCATCCAGCAGACAATGGCTTGAGTTATTCCTGTCAATAACTTTTTTCGCACAGCTGCTTGCCAAGAACCTAGTTTCTGTTCTTCTTTCTTAACTTTATCTCGTGGCCGAGAGAAAAACGATTTTTGTTAATGTAATACTTCCTGTTCCCATTCATAGGGAATTCACTTACCGCGTTCCATTTGAATTAAATGAACAAGTAATTGCTGGTGGCAGGGTGATCGTTCCCTTTGGAAAATCAAAGCTATTAACAGGTGTAGTTACGAAAATAAGTGATGTTGCACCCACAGATTATCAAGCAAAATACATTGAACATATTTTAGATGATACGCCGATCATCAATGAAATTCAATACAACTTCTGGAATTGGATTGCGGGCTACTATATGTCCCCACTTGGTGATGTTATGAATGCTGCTTTGCCTGCAAATTTTAAATTAGCCAGCGAAACAAAGATTGTACTTCACCCGGATTTTGAACCAGGAAATAGCGTACTCAATGAGCGTGAAACCGAAGTCGTGGATACACTACAAATCCGTGAAACTTTAGATTTAAAAGAACTTTCAGACCTTCTGGGGATTAAAACAATTCAACCGCTGATAAAAAAACTCATCGATAAGCGAATTGTGCTTTCATTGGAGGCATTGAATGATAAGTTCAGCCCAAAGACAGCAATATATATTGAGTTGCATCCCGAGTTACTGGATGAACAGGAACTCAACAGTAAAATAGCTTGGTTAGAGCGACGAAAAGGAGCAGATAAACAATTAGAAGCCCTATTGACCATACTGCACAAAGGAAATTATTCCAATGGAGCTTTTACCGCATTGTTGAAAAAAGAACTAATAGACCTTGGGATCTCGGCATCTTCATTGAATAGTCTTGAAAAACATGGAATCATTCAGCAACAACGCTATGAGATTTCACGCTTTGGCAACCATTCTGAAGAGCAACTTGCGTTCAAAGCGCTATCTAATGAGCAACAAACTTCACTAGATGAAATCAATGCATCTTTTGAAAAAAACACTACAACCCTTTTACGCGGAGTAACGGGTTCGGGAAAAACTGAGATCTACGTTCAATTGATTCAGGAACAGCTCGATCATGGAAAACAAGTATTATTTCTACTTCCAGAAATTGCGTTGACAACTCAACTTATTCAACGACTTTCAGCCTATTTTGGCGATTTAGTTGGTGTTTATCATTCAAAATTCAATCAGAACGAGCGCGTTGAGATTTGGAACCATGTGCTTCACAATGATCCATCGCGTTTTAGAATTATACTTGGAGCTCGTTCCTCTGTTTTTTTGCCATTCCAGGAACTCGGGTTAATAATCGTTGATGAAGAACATGAATCAACTTTTAAGCAATATGACCCTTCCCCAAGATACAATGCCCGCGATGCCTCTATTGTATTGGCTCATTTGCACAATGCAAAAGTACTTTTGGGTTCAGCAACACCATCCATGGAAAGCTATTTCAATGCAAAAACCGGTAAATATGGATTGGTAGAATTGAATTCACGCTTTGGTGGATTGCGATTACCAGAAATTTTATGTGCAGATGTAAAGAAAGAACGACGACAAAAGAACATGGAGTCGCATTTTACTACATTTTTAATCGATGAAATCCGCGAAGCACTCAATAAGAAGGAACAGGTCATTCTATTCCAAAACAGAAGAGGTTACACTCCGATGTGGAGCTGTGAAATTTGCAATTGGACGCCACGCTGCAAGAATTGTGATGTTTCATTGACTTATCACAAACATTCCAACACGCTCAAATGCCACTATTGTGGATTCGGTTCGCCTCCTGTAGGTTCTTGCTCTTGCTGTGGTTCAAATCGACTGAAAATGTTAGGATTTGGAACTGAAAAAGTAGAAGATGAACTTTCAATCCTCTTCCCAAATGCCAGTATTAAACGCTTGGATTTAGACACTACAAGATCTAAGAATGCCTACGAAACAATTTTAAACGACTTTGGTACTGGGCATATCGATATTCTGATTGGAACTCAAATGGTAAGTAAAGGACTCGATTTTGACAATGTAAGCCTTGTCGGAATACTTGATGCTGACATGCTATTAAATCGTCCTGATTTCAGGGCATTCGAACGCTCTTTTCAGTTGATGTCGCAAGTGGCAGGTCGATCAGGCAGAAAGAAAAAAAGAGGAAAGGTAATTATCCAAACTGGAGACCCTG
>JBIIQP010000191.1:0-4178 GCA_044341975.1 Crocinitomicaceae bacterium | reverse complement strand
ACACTAAATATTCATGAAAAAAGGTACTTAATCACTTTGACTAAAAAAGCTGGCGATCAACAAACTGCATATGGTAAGATGATCGAATTGATCTACCGAATGGACACATATAATGAACAAGAGTTAAAAAGCACATTTTCATCCTTATCAAGATCGAATAAGTTAGATGTCAAGAAACACTATCTCTACTATTGGATATTAAAACACCTGGCTGATTACAACGCATCTTCTTATGCCACACAAAATGATATTCGCAATATTCAAGTTTTACTCAATCGATCACTGGTAACACAAGCAGAACAACTGATTTCCGATATTAAATCCAGGGTAATAAAATCTGAGAATTACCTTGAACTGCTGTCATTACTGGAAAAAGAGTTAATTCTTCAGAGATATAACAATGAAAGGAATTCCCAAAATATAATTGAAGAGTTAATCTATTATTCAAACAAGTATGCAACCCTAAAATCGTTTGAAGCTGCAAAAGAAAAATTTAGGAATATTTTGGATAAAAACATGTTATCTAGAACAGAAACGCAGCAAAAACAAATCGAAGAACTCTTCAAAGACAAAATTCTTCGCAAGAATACTTACACCAGTAGTTTTTTGTTGAGTGTGCAATACAACACCCTCTATTATTGGAAATTTGGTTCAGAGAACGATTGGGAGAAAGCACACAGATATGCTCTTCATAATTACAAACTAATACAGGAAAATCCTGAGAAGATCAAGTTATTCCCTGAGCTGTCCATCCAAATATTATACAACTACTTAAATGCAACAAGTATCGCTGGAAAAGGAGGGTATGTTAGTGCTTCAAAAAAATTATCAGAACTTATTGTTAATCAAGATAATAAACGTTTTAAACAAGATGGACTCTTTTATTTAAATCTATCAAAACTCATTCAGCTGAACAGAAACAGAGCGAGTAATTCCGGTATCAAAGTGGTTTTGGAAGCACAATCATTTATCGAACAAAATAAACAAAGCTTTTCCGTCATACGATTAAACAATTTCTATTTCGACCTTGCAAAATCCTATTTCTACCTTAATGATTACCGAAAGGCATTTGAAATTTTCAATGAGATCTATCAAAAATTCTATACCAAAGATTATACGGTAGACTTCTACATCCATTCAAGAATTCTCTATGCCTTAACATGTTTCGAGATAGGACAGATTGATCTGATGATATCCACAGTAAATTCCGTTACAGAATTCATGAAGAGAAATACTGTGTTTTTCAGGTTTGAAAAGAAAATACTTCGATTTATTATCAGAGAATTAACGACTTTTCAGCAAAAGTCAAAACAAGAACGGGAGAAGAATTTTGAAAAATTCAGAATGGATCTTGATGGCATATTCGAATCCAATTACGAACGAAAAGTATTGAATTACTTCGATTATTACCACTGGATTGATACAAAAACAGAACGTTCTGTAAAGTAGTTAAAGTAGTTAAAGTCAAATTCGACTGAAATTTCCATTTTTAATAACGGAATAGACTAAAATGGTTTGTGTTAATCTAAAAGTTGTTGTTTTATTTAGCAGTTGAATGGACTTCCCATTTTTTGTTAATTCATCTTCAAGATTTAATTTTAATTCTACTTTTATTCCATTAATTTAATAGCAATATGAGTACATCTAGAATAGTCCTTTTTTCAATACTGGGCGTCGTTTTATTAATTTTCTTCAATGGTTGTTCAACTTACAATTCTATGGTTGATAAAGAAGAGAATGGAGTGAATAAAAGTTGGCAGCAAGTTGAGGTCCAGTACCAAGCGAGAATGGACAAGACGAAAAACCTTTTTGAAATAGTAATGGCAAATGCGGATTATGAAAAATCAACGTTAAAGGACATCGTTGAAGCGCGCGCAAATGCAACAAGAGTGACCGTTAACATAGATGATATGACGCAGGAAAATCTTGATAAATTTCAAAAAGCGCAGGATCAATTTGGTCAAGCATTGGGACGCTTATTAGCTGTTTCGGAAAACTATCCTGATTTAAAAGCAAGTGAAGCGTTCATTGGATTCCAAGCACAATATGAAGGGATGGAAAATCGCATTGCGAAGGCTAGAACTGATTTCAACGATGTAGTTGGAGATTATAATTCGTACATCAGACGTTTTCCAAAAAATGTGTGGGCAGGAATGTTTGGCTTTGAGAAAAAGGCTTATTTCCAAGCTCAAGAAGGAGCGGAGGTTGCTCCAGACATAAAAAGCATGAGAGAATAGTATTATTGAGCGACTTCGGTCGCTTTTTTATTTTATCGATGACTATAACATTGTTTTCAGAAGCTCAAAAGGAACTAATCCTTGATGCAATTACTCAAGCAGAAAAACATACTTCAGGTGAAATTCGTGTTCATTTGGAAGGTAAATGTAAAGTTGATCCTGTTCAACGTGCTTTTCGTGTTTTCAAGAAATTGGGCATGGAAAAAACGAAATTGCGAAATGGTGTGCTGTTCTATGTTGCCGTAGCTGACAAGAAATTAGCAATTATCGGTGACAAGGGAATACACGAGTTGGTCCCTGAAAACTTTTGGCATTCCATCAAAGAAGAAATGGTGAAAGATTTTAAGCACGAAAACTTTACAGAGGGTTTAGTAAAAGGAATACTGGCAGCGGGCCAACAATTGAAATTTCATTTCCCCTATGCAAATGATGATGTCAATGAATTAACAAACGATATATCATTCGAATGAAAGGGTTTCTCCATATTTTTTTCGTAACGGCAGTTTCCTTTTTTGGGATCTTCAATGCATCTTTAGCACAGGATGTATTGCCCGAACGACCGCAGCCAAATCGCTTGGTGAATAATTTATCGAAAGAGTTTCCAAATTTTATATCTGAGCAACAGGTAAAGCAATTAGAAACAGAATTGCAATATTTTGCTGATTCAACTTCCAATCAAATTGCAGTCGTCATTGTTGATGACTTAGGAGGATTAGAGCCTTGGGAATTTGCTGCTCGAATAATTGATAAATGGGGTATAGGTCAGAAGAAAGAAGACAATGGTGTTGTGCTTTTAATCAAGCCTACTGGAGGTAAAAATGAGCGTAAAATATTCATTGGCACGGGTCGTGGACTTGAGGGTGCAATTCCAGATTTAACATGTAAGGAGATCGTTGAAAATGAAATCGTGCCTCATTTTAAAAACGAGCAGTATTTTGATGGAATTGTTTCGGCTGTCCGCACAATCGAATCACTTTCAATTGGGGAGTACAACTCAAAAGAATATTCTAAATCGAATCAATCTTCGGAATTGCCAGGAGCACTTATTGCACTATTAGTTATAACCATTGTACTGATTATCTCCATGAAGAACAGAGGTGGAGGAGGTGGCTTCACAATGGGCCGTGGAGGAATTTTCTTTGGCGGCGGTTTTGGTGGACATCACGGAAGTTCCGGAGGCGGAGGCGGCTTTGGTGGCTTCGGCGGTTTTGGTGGCGGAAGCTCAGGTGGCGGCGGTGCTGGTGGAAGCTGGTGATTCTTAAACGATGATATTCGTCTCGTTGTCAAATCGCTTGTAAGAAACAAAGACAGCCATCATAGCGAGCGTTACCATTACTGTGACGCTTATCACAACATGACCAATTTCAAGTGTTCCTGCAATCAACTCTTTGGTTGATAATACAACATTCACGACAGGGATTGCTGCGGTAAGTGCGTTTAATTCAATGCCTGGGAAAAAACCGACCATCGCTGGCAGAACCATTACAATGTTCAAAGGTGTGATGATACTTTGGGCTTCTTTAAAGCTTTTTGCATAAATCGCAATTGGAATCATAACACCTGCAAAAAATACCGTTAGCGGAATCAGAAGGCTGTACATCATTACGATGAATCCTGGACTTAAAATACTGTGCACAACGCCTAAAATTTCTTTGTTTGGAATCATATCCATGACTTCAATTGAGACAAATAACCCAAGTAAAGCACAAGTTGCTGCCGTTAAACCGGAAAGAACAACTACCCCCATTTTTCCAAGCAATATTTGCCAACGCGTAACAGGAGTTGTAAGTAATGTTTCCATTGTTCCTCTCTCTTTCTCGCCTGTGAACAAATCAATTGCTGGATACATGCAACCAATAAAGCCAAATGCAATGAAAATATATGGTAAAATACCTCCAGCAAGTTTTCCAATCATTTCTTTGTCAGAGGCAATATTAATGT
>JBIIQP010000190.1:0-4206 GCA_044341975.1 Crocinitomicaceae bacterium | reverse complement strand
ATTAATGGCCCGCGTGAAAGGTCTACGAACGTTTTTGGGTAACATGGCTGGGCCCTGGACAGGTTGGTTGCTAATGCGATCACTTGAAACATTAAAAATCAGAATGGAGCAAGCTGCATTGAATGCCTCACACGTAGCAAGATTCTTAGAAAATCATGCAAAAGTGGAAAAAATATACTACCTCGGTACGATACCTAAAAATGGATCTGAACGCGATAAAATGATCTATGCTCGCCAGTTCACTTCTTCTGGAGCAATGATTGCTTTCGACATAAAAGGTGGTGAAGCTGAAGCATTTCGTTTTTTAGATTCTCTAAAACTAATCAAATTAGCTGTTTCACTAGGAGGAACTGAAAGTCTTGCGGAGCACCCGCAAACAATGACACATGCCGACGTTCCAATGGAAGACAAAAAAGTAATGCACATTACTGAGAAATTGATTCGTCTGTCAGTTGGCGTAGAACATTATAACGACCTCATCGCTGATATCGGACAAGCCCTCGATCAAATTTAAGAGTGATCAGACAGAGGAACGAATATCGCGAACATTAAGCTGGATCGTTTCTCTGTCTTTCCATTTATTGATTTCCAGTGTGAAAACAATATCAAAGGGTAAACCAGCGGCAATATCATCGATTTTATCAGCCAGATTAAAAGCAATGGCATCAAGGTATATTTCAGAAAGCGGGTCGACCAATTTTAGTTTGAGGTGCTTTTCTTTCAGTACTCGGAAATCCGCTGCATAAATATTTTTAGATAAGAAAACAGGTTGCATATTACCTGGGCCATGTGGCTCAAACCGAAGGAGATTTCGCTTTACTCTCGGTATTTTATTCACGGCTTCACCCCGCGAATAAAGATCCTGAAATTGTATCTCGAGGTCGATTTTTATTTCAGGTGATTGATCGTCTGGATGAATGCTTTCACCTACCACGTTTTCGAAACTCTCAATGAACGAAGTGAGATTTTCTGGATGCATTGTCAAGCCTGCTGCGTGACGATGGCCACCGAACTGATGCAATAAATCGCTGCATTGATGAATGGCTCCATGAATATCAAAATCATTAACAGTTCTAGCAGAACCTGTCACCATGCCATTGGAAGAAGTAAGTACGATAGTCGGTTTAAAATAACGTTCCATCAAACGAGAAGCTACAATTCCGACTACTCCTTTGTGCCAATCTTCCTTGTAAACCACAATACTAGATGACCCACTAAACGTTTTGTCATTCTCCAACATTTCAATAGCCTCCTCAGTGATTTGCTGGTCTATTTCTCGTCGATTTTTATTGTCAGTATCTATTTCACCTGCTATTTGGTTGATCTCCTGCAAATTTTCTGAGATCATTAAATCAACAGCAAAGCGACCAGACCTTAATCTTCCGGCAGCATTTATTCTCGGTGCAATCGTAAAAACCACATCTGTGAGGGACACTGGAAATTCTCGATTAGCCAACTTAAGTAGTTCACGGAATGCCGCTCTTGGATGTGCATTTAATTTTTGTAATCCCCAGTGTGCAAGAATTCTATTCTCACCTGTAATATCCACAATATCCGCACCAATGCTAATTGCTAAAAGATCCAGGTAACTAAAAAGTTCATCTTCTGGCTTTTCCAATCGCTTCGTTAATCCCTGCAATAATTTAAATCCTACACCACATCCAGAGAGTTCTTTGTATGGATAATTGCAGTCCTTCTGTTTTGGATCGAGTACAATACAATCAGGAACACTTTCTCCGGGTTGGTGGTGATCACAGATTATAAAATCAATGCCGCTGTTTTTTGCATATTCTACTAATTCAATGGATCGAATACCACAATCCAAAGCGATAATCAACGAATAGCCATTATGATGTGCAAAATCAATTCCTTTCTGACTTATTCCATATCCCTCGCTGTACCTATCAGGAATATAATAATCCAACGGTTCATGGAATTTTCGAAGATAGGCATACATCAAAGCCACTGCAGTTGTGCCATCCACATCATAATCACCAAAAAGCAATACATTTTCTTCTTTTTCTATCGCATTAACAAGTCTATTTACTGCTGAATCCATGTTTTTCATTAAAAATGGATCATGAAGTTTTTCTAAGTCAGGATTAAAAAATTCTTTTGCAGAATCATATGTTAGAATACCTCTGCTCATCAATAATTCAGTCGTAATTCGGTCCGCTTTGATCTCTTCACGAAATGCATCAACTCTATCTCTCTCCACAGGTGCTTTGACAAGCCATCTTTTTTGCATATTTTTCAGTTTTCTTATTTAAGTTAATCAAAAAGTTGAATTCTTTGGAGCAGTATCATAAAAAATATAGTTTAAGGGCACTTGTAAATCGATTTGTTGCATTTCAATTAGCGACTTTGTTTTTCCCAGCTTTGTTTTTCGGGCAAGTATCCTATGAATTTACGATTCCGCTTCCACCCAATGGCAATCAAACGGAGCGAATTTCTCCAACATATTTTGGCATCTATTCCAGTCAGCAATCGGATGTTGATTATGAGTTTTCTGACAAAGGTGTTTTTGTTGTTTCAATGATTTACAGCACTATTTCAAGAGAAACAATCCGCGAGTCATCAAAATACAGGGTAAATAATGGTTGGTTGATTGGTGTTAAAGAAAATGATTCTGTTCCCTGCGAATTACAAGGAGAGTATTACCATTTCGCTGTAAAAAATAGAGAACAAATCATCGGAAATGATGAATCACTCAATACACTTTGTAAGATCAGTGATATCACGTATATCTTGAATTTTGAAGAAAACGGTTACTACTCGCCTAGCATTTTTGAATTCAAAGGGTCTGAATTACACATCAGACATTTCAATTATGAAGAAGAAACAACCATCTTTGAGGTGATCAATGATCAAGTTAAAATCCAAGAAGAGGGAATGACAATTATTGCTTTGCGTCCAACCAAAGAAGAATGGCAAAAGATTCCGATAGAAGGAATGATTGGAGCAAGAACAATCTACAATCGTAACTAGTTACATTCCGTCGCCATCCAGTAAATTGCCCAATCCTCCTAGAATTCCACCTTCTTCTTTGCGCCCACCAACTGAACCATAAGATAGAATTCGAGACGCAAGACGAGAAATGGGTAAGGTTTGAAGCCATACTTCTCCAGGTCCTTGCAGCGTTGCAAAGAAAAGCCCTTCTCCTCCAAAAATGGAATTCTTAATGCCGCCAACAAATTTAATGTCGTAATCAATTGTTTGTGTGTATGCAACTATACACCCAGTATCTACTCGAAGTGTTTCGCCGGGCTGCAGCGTTCTTTTCATAATATGTCCACCTGCATGACAAAAGGCCATGCCATCGCCTTCCAGTTTTTGCATGATGAAACCTTCACCACCAAATAACCCAGTTCCCAATTTTCGTTGAAATTCTATCCCTACTGACACTCCCTTGGCAGCGCAGAGAAATGAATCTTTTTGACAAATTATTTTTGAACCATAAGCCGATAAATCTATCGGAATGATTTTCCCAGGATATGGGGAAGCAAAAGCAACTCTTGCTTTGCCTAAACCTGTATGTGTAAAAGCCGTCATGAATAAGCTTTCACCCGTTAAAAGTCTTTTTCCCGCTCCCCATAATTTACCCATGAAGCCCCCAGAAGATGATTGAGCACTTCCATCTCCAAAAATGGTTTCCATCTGAATTCCATCATCCATGTACATGAATGATCCTGCTTCTGCAATCGCTGTTTCCTGCGGATCAAGTTCGATCTCAACTAATTGCATTTCTTCACCGTGAATAAAGTAATCGATTTCGTGGTTTTGCATTTCTTCTATTTTTAAAACGAAGTAAAAATAATTTTTTTGGGAGATACGGGACTATAATCGCTGTAAAAGAGCATCCGCTTTTTATAAAAATTGATCGAATAAATAAATTGATTAACTGAAACGAAAAAAGTCTAATTCCAATTGATGATTGAACCGCCACTGAGAGATTCTTCGAAAATCTCCTTCATTTTTTCGAGTTTAGCCGCTGCGATTTCGTCGCCTGAATGGGCTTTTCGTTTTAATTTGTAATAGATGTCCAACGAATGACCAAAGAGGTCCTCTTCGAGTTTGCCTTTGATTGAAGAGATTTTGGCATTCACTTCAATCAGATAATGCTCGATCTCACCCAGCTCCGTCAATTCTAACTTAGAGATGTTTTTTTTTCGCAACAATGCTGAGTAGCGAGGTAATAAGTCCTCT
>JBIIQP010000051.1:0-14797 GCA_044341975.1 Crocinitomicaceae bacterium | reverse complement strand
TTTTCCAATCATTTCTTTGTCTGAGGCAATATTAATGTAAGACGTTTGGATAGGATTGATTTTTGTTACGTCAACATGGAGTTGATCATAGCGCTCGTAACGTTGCTTTTCTTCAATGATACTCATGTAGCCTTTCGCGCGTTCTTCCATTCCCATATCCGTGGCGTTATGGTAAAAACGAATGGGTAATGTACCCATTGATTTCAAAATGGAATTGCTTTTTATCGGCACAAATACAGCAAGTTGAATAGAATCTTTTTTGAGGTCTTTCAACATCGCCAAAGTGTCTGCATAAAAGATGATTTCTTTTTTACCAACGACTTCAGGAATATCTTTTAATTCTTGGTAGATTAAATTATCCTTCGTTCCTACCATACCAATCTTGATCTTCTTCGTTGCAGCTTCAACCTGAAAATCTTCAGAAACAGTGATGAAAACATTCATGATGACAGGAAACAATAGCAAAGGAATAACAAGCATTGTCATCATTGTTCGGCGATCCCTGAGGGTGTCTTTTAATTCTTTTAGGAAAATCTTTAGGATCATACTACGGGTGTTGTTGATTGTTGAACAATACGAATGAATTCTGCGGTTAGATTAGGAGCTTGCATCTGCGATCTGAAATCAGCCATGCTGCCATCGAACAATAAATTTCCTTTATGAATGATAGCGAGTTCGTCGCAAAGCAAATCGACTTCACTCATGATGTGACTTGAGAAGATTACCGTTTTACCCTGGTTTTTACAATCCTTGATCAATTCAATAATGTTTTCTGCCGTGATGACATCTAATCCACTTGTTGGTTCATCAAAAATCAATACTTCCGGATCATGAATCATGGTGCGACATATGGAAACTTTTTGTTTCATTCCGGTGCTTAATTTACCAATGCGCTTGTTCTGAAAATCATGCATGTCAAGAAGCGTGTAAAGACGTTCTTTGCGTTGCGCAAAATCAGCGGATGATACAGCGTATAGATCAGCGAAATATTGAATTAATTCATTAGGAGTTAGTCGAGCATACAAGCCTGTTGATCCAGTTAAAAATCCAATCTTTTTTCGTGCTTTAGCAGGGTTTTTCACGGCATCAACGCCGGCAATTTGAATGGTTCCTGCAGTTGGCTTAAAAATGGTAGCTAACATCCGCAGAGTTGTTGTTTTTCCAGCACCATTCGGACCTAAAAGCGAAAAGATCTTTCCTGGTTCGCATCCAAAACTAATTCCATTTACAGGAATTGTTTTTTTATCTGTTGTATTGAGTTCTTTGCGCTGTTGACGCGTTAACTCAAATTCTTTGTAAAGGTTTTCTACTTGTATCATTCTGTTGGTGGAATTTCTCCTGAATCGTGACGTCCTAGTACAACCCCAAGTCCTATTCCCCCACCAAACCCCCAGCCGAATCGGGCTGCTTGTCGTGTTTCAATAAAGGCTGTGGCTGTAATTAAATCATTAAATAAATAGGTGGATTTCACACCAAATGAGCATGCATATTTCAGGTAAAAGTCAGAAGTCTTTTTATCTTTTATAAAATCAAGACCAAGTATGTTTGCATACGGTGATATGTCCCATCTGTAGGCAGGAGAATAATGGTAACTCAATCCATCAGGAAGCACCAATAAGATAAGTCCACCAAGGATTCCAAAAGCACCTGAACTCGTTGTGTCGCTGTCAACTGCATTGCTGATTCCAATTCCAAATAGAACGGGAGCACCAAGGATTCCCATGCTTGTATGAAATTGATTGATGGAATCTTTGCGTATTTGGTAATCGAAATTATAATTCAATCCAAAATTCTTTTTCAAAAGAATCTCTCCATCCAAGGAATAGTTGCTGTAGCCAACGGTTTGAACTATTCCCATGCTGTAGCGAGCATAAACATGGAATTTATGATCAAGTAATTGGGATTTGCCTATTGAACATATCAGCACCAAAATTACGAGTAGAGATAGTTTTTTCATCGGTGTTCATTTATTACAAAAGAGTAAAAACTAATTTTAGTCGCAGATCCTGCCCTTGTGCTTCTCATTGTGAAATTGTTCGTCAACACTTTTCATTTCTTCCATTAACTCAGCTGATGGCGGCACATTCTGAAGGGATCCCAGGTCGGGTTGACCGGCATCTACCCATGCTGTATACCAGATTGATCCAACTGCAATGATGGCTGCCCGCATTCTTCTTTCGACCATGCCGTTCATGCGTTTATGGTATTCTTGGGAAAACTCGTAGGAATAGACAGGGATGGTAGTGTTCCCTCGTTGTTCGAAACTGTATTTTTTGTCGCTCGGAAATTCAGCGGTTAATTCTTTTTCTATTCGCAAAACAGAATCAAGTGCATGGTGTGAACCTTTCACAGCATCCCAAGCCAATTCAAGGGTACTTTTGAGGTATTTGCTCTTTCCAACAAAATAATCGTAAGACTCAGCATTGATTTCGACCAATCTACTTTCCCACAATCCATGAATGCCTTTTTGACCAGAAAGTTGTCCGTTGTAGTTTTCAGTGGTATGCAATGGAACATGAGCATCTCCGATGTAGTGTCCAATGTCAGCTGAATATTTTAGAATAAGATCTACGTTTTTTGTCTCAAAAGCCTTTTGCAATTTCATTTTCATAATGTTGATGTGCCACGGAACGATTCCATATGCTTGCAATGTGTCTTCACTGAATTTGGCAACTGCATCGGTCCAGCGCTTCGGTACGATTTGAAAAGGATCTTCTCCAATTTTATAATAATGGTCTAAATCGATGTAATGACATTGGGCTTCTCCTTCAACGGCATAGCGTCTTTTATCAGGGTCTACAGCGTGCTCTGTTAAATATTCCAAGTGCTCTTTGTAAAAACCAAACATCTCAGAAGGAAGGGTGAAAACGGCAATTCTATTGATGCGCTTATGACCGTAAAAACCCCATTTTTTTTCAATATGAATTTCAAGACTTCCCCAAGCTAAAAGAAGGGGAGCGAGTAAGAACAAGAGTACTTTATAGTTTGACCAGTTTGCCATTTTTTAAAATAGGAATAACATCCGTTTGGTTGGGTGTTAAACAATATTTAATGTCTTCGTTCAAATTTAAATTTTTTAATCTTCTTCTGTGTGAACTAGATTTTAAATATCCTAAATAATTATCCTTTGCTGAAAGGTACAAATATTTGGCAGCAATCGATGAATCCTCTACTGAAGTGAATTGGCCCGTTGAAATAAGGTAATCTGAGATGGCACCGGCACAAATTGTATCTTCCAAATTGAATTTATCCTGCCAACCAGAACAAAGACACAAAACATTTTTATTTTGTTCAGCAAGCCATTTAGATAGAATGTCCAGATTTAGAAAGGAACCCACCACAACAATTTCAGCATCTTTAGCTACATCTAAAGATTTGGTGCCATTTGTAGTCGTTAAAACAACTTCTTTTCCTCTGAATTCTTCTTTCATATAGGAGAAAGGTGAATTGCCAAAGTCGAACCCTTCTACGATTTGACCTTTGCGCTCAGCACCTGCGAGGTAGCCCTTTTGTTTGTATTCCCAAGCCTCCTCAACCGTAGGTACAGGGATAATTGCTTCGATTCCATTGTCAAATGCAGCACAAATGGCCGAGGTAGCCCTTAATACATCAATAACAACAACGATTTCAAATTCATCCTTGTAATAGGCATATTCGCCGGGTGTGAAGCAAACTTCAATGTGTTTACGCGTATCCATAATTGCTGTCAAAGGTAGCCTTTTTTGCTCATTTCAACTCGTTCTCTCTTGATAATCAATTGTTAAATTTTAAATTCAGTTCATTGGTTTGAGAATCTTTTTCTCTGCCCAGAATGTCATAAAGGGAACGAGTGAGGATATCAAGAGGAGTACAGTAGTTTTTAAGGATAATTTACGATCAAAGTGAACCAACAGTACCCACAAGCAATAGGCCATGAATAGCAGTCCGTGGGCCATACCAACTATGTAATTGGGACCTTTTATTTCCATCATGTATTTTAAAGGCATGGTCAAGCCGAATGAGAAATAAGAAATACCTTCCAAAATGGCTAGAAGTTGCAGTTGTCCGAGTTTTGAGTTGAGATTCATATCGTTTATTTAAATTCTTTTTTCCGTGTTTCCAAAGCAAATAATTCATCCCTCAATCGAGCTGCTTCAATGAAATCCAATTCTTTTGCGGCTTTTTCCATCTGTTTTCGAGTGAATGTAATTGATTTTTCCAATTGTTCAATTGTCATATAGGCAACAACTGGGTCTGCTGCCAATGGAAGGTCTTGAGAATGTTCATATTTTGCATAACGCACCGAAGGATCTCCATCTGCAACCTTCGTCGATTCAAGGATTTTCTCTTTAGATTTCTTCAAAGCTGTTGGAACTAATCCATGATCTTCATTGTACTTTATTTGAAGCGCTCGGCGACGAGCTGTTTCATCTATTGTTTTTTGCATAGATTTCGTCATTTTATCGGCATACATGATGACTGTACCGTTGACATTGCGTGCCGCTCGACCAACAGTTTGTACCAGTGATCTTTCATTGCGCAAAAAACCTTCTTTGTCAGCATCTAAAATGGCTACCAGCGAAACTTCGGGCAGATCCAGTCCTTCACGAAGTAAATTGACACCAATTAAGACATGAAATTCCCCGAGACGCAGTTGTCTTAATATTTCAACGCGCTCAATTGTATCAATGTCACTGTGAATGTATCGACAAAGAATACCCAGTTTGTCAAGGTATTTTTGCAATTCTTCCGCCATTCTTTTTGTCAGTGTTGTAACGAGTGTTCGTTCATCTCTGTTGATTCGTATGTGAATTTCCTCGATGAGGTTGTCAATCTGGTGTAAACTTGGTCGAACATCAATGATTGGGTCGAGCAATCCAGTTGGACGAATAACTTGCTCAACGACAACTCCTTCGGATTTTTCAATTTCATAATCCGCTGGTGTTGCGGAAACATAGATTGCTTGATTCAAAAGTGATTCGAACTCTTCAAATTTCAATGGTCGATTGTCAATAGCTGCTTGTAATCGAAAACCATAATCTACTAGATTGATTTTTCGTGCGCGATCGCCACCGTACATTGCCCGTATCTGTGGCATGGTCACATGACTTTCATCGATGACCATTAAAAAATCATTTGGAAAATAATCTAACAAGCAGAAAGGACGTTCACCAGGTTTTCGTTGATCAAAATAACGCGAATAATTCTCTATCCCTGAACAATAGCCTAACTCTCGAATCATTTCCATGTCATAGTTTACGCGTTCCTCGAGGCGTTTGGATTCTTCAATTTTTCCTTCTTTTCTGAAGTTTTCCACCTGAACGACCATGTCTTCACCGATTTGGTCAAGTGCCTGCTTCGTGTTTTCTGGACTCGACACAAAGATGTTTGCCGGAAAAATATTGATTTCCTGAAATTGTTCAATTCGACTGTTGTTGATCGGGTCAATGGCACTAATTGCTTCAATTTCATCTCCCCAGAATTCGATTCGGAGCGCATAATCTGCATAGGCAAGGTAGATGTCTATCGTATCGCCTTTAACGCGAAACATTCCGCGTTTAAATTCCTGGTTCGCTCTTGAATAAAGGTTTTCAACTAATTTGAAGAGGAATTTATTTCTGGATACATTTTGTCCAACTTTGATTGAAATAATACTGTTCGCAAATTCATTCGGATTTCCAATGCCATAAATACATGAAACAGAAGCGATAACAATGACATCTCTTCGGCCTGAAAGTAGTGAAGAGGTTGCAGACAAGCGCAACTTTTCAATTTCATCATTGATCTGAAGGTCCTTTTCAATGTAAGTGTTTGTTACAGGAAGATAGGCCTCTGGTTGGTAGTAATCGTAATACGAAACGAAATATTCAACAGCATTATCGGGAAAGAATTGTTTGAATTCTCCATAAAGTTGTGCTGCTAATGTTTTGTTGTGCGAAAGTATGAGTGTCGGTCGTTTTACTTCTTGGATAACATTTGCCACAGTGAATGTTTTTCCACTTCCCGTGACTCCTAAAAGTGTCTGACCAGGAATGTCTGAATTCAAGCCTTCTACCAATTGTCGGATCGCTTCCGGCTGGTCTCCTGTGGGTTGAAAATCTGAAACGAGTTGAAAATCCATTCTATTTATACAAAACTAAGGAATTATCATTGCATCTTCGATTTCTAGGGAAGTAAAACTATCTTTGCAACAAATTCAATAACAAAAAATGGCAGATCAGTGGAATGACCTTCTTGAAATGTTGAGTGTAAATCCTTTGCACGCTATCTTTTTAATTCTTGGCATTTTATTGTTGGAAATAATTCTCTCCTTCGACAATGCGGCCGTTTTGGCAACCATGGTAAAGGACCTTCCAGAAAAACAACAATCCCAAGCGTTGCGATACGGGATTATTGGGGCGTATATTTTTAGAGGAGTTGCACTTATTTTGGTAGAACAGATTCTGTCAATCTGGTGGCTTAAACCCATTGGTGGACTTTATTTGCTTTGGATGGCATTCAGTCATTTTGTTCAAAAATCGAAGGATGAAGCCAGCGAAGAAGTTCAGGAAGTAAAGAAAAATCTTCTGTACAGAACTACTGTTGGATGGATCGGTGTCTTTTGGTCAACCGTCATTGCAGTTGAGTTTATGGATATTGTCTTTTCAATTGATAATATTTTTGCTGTTGTTGCTTATACTCCAAACATCTTCTTGATTTGTGCAGGTGTGTTCATTGGAATATTGGCGATGAGATATGTGGCGAAGTACTTCGTCGTTTTAATGGGAAAATACCCGTATTTAGAGAAATCAGCTTTTATTGTGATTGGGATTTTGGGTGTGAAATTGTGTTTCGCCTTGCTTGTGCACTTCAACAAAGAGCAATTCGAGTGGATTGAATCTGAAGCATTTGACTTATTTATTTCTGTGTTGACGTTACTCATTTTTGCACTCCCAATTCTTTCTGCCAGGATAACTTCTAAGAAATAATAAATCTCGCCTTATTGAAGGGTGATTTATTAAGAGGTCAATCCTAGGTTGAAATGTCACAAAATAGTTTTGATCCGAAAGCTTTCCAAAACCAATTGGTATCTTTGCCCAAACTTGAACTGAAGTATGAAAATTTACAACAATATTCTTGAAACAATTGGAAATACTCCGCTTGTTAAATTAAACCGCGTTACAAATGGTATGAAAGGTACTATTCTGGCGAAAGTGGAAACAACAAATCCTGGAAACTCTGTGAAAGATAGGATGGCTGTTAAAATGATCGAAGACGCTGAAAAAGCAGGATTGATTCAACCAGGAGGGACAATTATTGAAGGTACTTCAGGAAATACTGGAATGGGATTGGCGCTTGCTTCAATTATCAAAGGATATAAGTTGATTTGCGTACTGAATGACAAGCAATCAAAAGAAAAAATGGATATTCTCCGCGCTGTTGGTGCAGAGGTGGTGGTTTGTCCAACCGCTGTTGAACCAACGGATCCAAGGTCTTATTATTCCGTTTCACGCAGATTGGCTGAAGAGACACCAAATTCATGGTATGTAAATCAATATGATAATTTATCGAACCGTCAGGCGCATTATGAGCAGACGGGACCAGAAATTTGGGAGCAAACAGAAGGAAAGGTTACACACTTTATTGTCGGAGTAGGAACAGGCGGGACTATTTCAGGTGTAGGCAAGTACTTGAAAGAAAAAAATCCAGCTATTAAAATTTGGGGAATTGACACCTATGGTTCTGTTTTCAAAAAATATAAGGAGACGGGCATTTTTGATGAAAATGAAATTTATCCATATATCACCGAAGGAATTGGAGAAGATATTCTTCCTGCAAATGTAGATTTTGATATTATAGATCTTTTTGAAAAAGTTACAGACAAAGACGCAGCTGTTTATACAAGAAGACTTGCTCGTGAGGAAGGTATTTTCGTTGGAAACTCTGCAGGTGCTGCTATCAAAGGATTATTGCAACTTTCAAGTGAAATAAAAGAAGACGATGTGGTTGTTGTTTTATTTCATGATCACGGAAGTCGCTATGTTGGAAAAATATTCAATGATGACTGGATGCGAGAAAGAGGATTTCTTGAGGAAGAAATTAAAACAGCCGGCGATTTAGTTGCAAAACATGAAGATATGCCACTTGTTACATTGTATGCTGAGGAACTTGTATCTCACGCAATTGCTAAGATGCGCAAATTCGGTATTTCACAGATTCCGGTATTAAAGGATAATCAGTTTGTTGGTTCATTGGACGATAGTCATGTGTACCAATTGTTGGTAGACCAACCTGAATTGCGAGATGCGGCTATTTCTTCTGTGATGCAGGATGCCTTTCCTGTTGTAAAAGCAGCAACACATTTGGATGATTTGTGCAAATTAATTAATAAAAATACACCGGCGGCACTTGTTGAAATGCCGAATGGCAATCATCATATTGTTACGCGTTACGATGTGATATCTTCCATGTCATAAGAAGCAGATGATCTTTATCGATCAAATGGATAGAGAGGTTCAGTTGAATAATTGTCCTAAAAGGATCATCTCACTTGTTCCGTCTCAAACCGAATTACTGGCTGATTTAGGCCTGGATGAGGAGGTCATTGGGATTACAAAATTTTGTATTTATCCGGAGGAATGGTTTAGATCTAAAACGAGAGTAGGAGGTACGAAACAACTGAACATTGAATTAATCAGAAGCCTCAATCCAGATTTGATTATTGGCAACAAAGAGGAAAATACAGCTGAGGATATTTTGAGTTTAGAGGGTGTTGCTCCAGTTTGGATGAGCGATATTTATACATTCGAAGATGCATTGAAAATGATTGTTTCAGTCGGTGATGTTGTCTGTAAGAAGCGTGAGTCTGAACAAATTATTTTGAAGATCCAAGAGAAATTTAACCAGATCAAGAAGCAGGAGAAAAAAAGAAAAGTACTCTATTTTATTTGGAAAGATCCTGAATTTCTTGCCGGAAAAAATACCTTTATCGATGCGATGTTGGACGCAATTGGATGTGAAAATTGTTGTCAGCTCGAACGTTATCCTGCATTAACAGCAATCAAAACGCCTGATCCTGATTTCATATTTTTGAGTTCAGAGCCTTATCCATTTAAAGAGGAACACAAAGATTATTTCAAAGCCATTTTTCCCAATGCAAAAATAGTTTTTGTAGATGGAGAAATGTTTTCCTGGTATGGTTCACGAATGCTCATGGCACCGGCTTATTTCCAGCGTTTAGCGAATGAACTCGCCATTGATAAGAAATGTGATTAATTCGTTCATTGGTCGGTAATCCTCTCCAAATAAAACGCGGCCTTGCAAACGGGCCTTTTTAGCTGAAACTTTTCTGAACCGAATGGTTAATTCATCAATGTGATTGCTTAACGTTTTACTGGCGCTGAATTCAGGAATCATCTCAAGAAATGAAGTCATCAAACCACCGCCTTCTATATTCATAAATGGTTTTAAATTACCATTGATAATAATAAACTCATTTCCAGTCATCGTGATGATTGAAGGATGAGGTGAGATACCAATGTAGAATGAGTTTGGAGTAACTTGTTGTACAAATAACTCCTCTTCCTGAATGCGTATAATATTGCTGTCTAGCTCAAAATCAAAATAGGATTGTAACGATTCTCGGCCAACAAGTTTAAGGATGTCGAAAGGATGTTTTGTTTCAATGTACAGTTCCATTTGTGGAACGATGAAGAATCCTGATGAATGATTGATGATTTTTGTTCCGAAATAATTCAAAGAAAAAGATTGAATGGCAGGAATTCGAACACCAAATTGGTCCAGCCAAGAATTCAGCGTATCATTCAGCAGAGTAGGTACTTCCGTTCCGGAAAAATGAAATCCTTTCTGTTTTAAACACTTTTTCAATGTTTTTAATTTGCTTGAAGTAGCAGGGAGAATTTCCATCTTTCCATCGATAAACAAACTTTGATCATCCAAACCGAAGTGGATGTTTGTTTTGCCAAAATCCTTTTTGTCCCCGAAAGGAATGCCACTTGAATAGGTCTCAAAGAAAGTTCCTGAGCGAGGATGCACAATGTCGTATAGGTCAATTGAATGATTTTCCTTTTTAAGAATCTTTTCTGCTGTTTTTGTGAGAAATTCATTCGCAGGTCCATTTCCTTCCGGTTTGAAAAGGATTACACCAACATCATCTTTCAAAGCAAATGGCACCGCAGTATTTTTGAATCCTTTTTTAAACAGACCAACATTATTGATGTTTACTAAAAGTCCGTTGACGGGAACACCTTCAAGGTTGATTTGGAAATACACCAGATCCGACATATAGTCGATTCCTAAATTTTGAAGTTCGCTTTCTTTTTCTGTTTGTTTTGCGATTGTTTCACGAATCATTTTCAGCAGGGCTTCATCTTTGGATTCAATGAAAACGGAAAAAAGTGTTTTCTCAGCAAGTTCTCGTCCGTCCAATCGCACCGCAAAGTTGGCCTTTTCTGGCAGGTAGTTGAGATTGTTATTTTTATTCGATTCTAAGAGGGTTTTTGTTGTGAACAGCAACATCCATGCAACCAACAGGGTAAATATCCCTGTTAACGCTGAAATGAAAACCTTTCCTTTGCTCATAGAACAAAATTAGACTTAAATGTTTAATAGCTAACTTTGAATCATGAAATATTTGGCAAGGTTTATTTTTTGGGTATGTGGTTGGAAAATCGATAAAGAAACTCCGAATGGCATAAAAAAGTGCGTAGTAGTGGTTGGACCTCATACTTCCAATTGGGATTTTATTCTTGGTCGACTCGCGTTCATTATGTATGGCGTGAAACCTAAAATTCTAATAAAGAAAGAGCTGTTTTTTCCTCCGATGGGTTGGATTCTAAGAGCATTGGGAGGTATTCCTGTTGATCGCAAGAAAAACAATAATATTACTGATCTAGCGGTTCGTATTTTCGAAGAAAGAGATGAATTATTTATGATTTTCACTCCTGAAGGTACGAGAAGTTACAATCCCAATTGGAAAAAAGGGTTTTACTACATCGCGCAGAAAGCAAAGGTGCCAATTTATATTGCTTATGTAGATTACAGCACAAAAACTGGTGGCTTTCACAGTTTGTTTCAACCGACAGGTGATGTCGACAAAGACATTGATTATATCAAGTCTGTCATGGGGAAATTCAAGGGTAAATTTCCCGAAAATGGTGTTTATTGAGGCTTTTTGTTTTGACCAGTTTTCTTGTCGTACCCGTAAGGACAATGCTTGCAACCACTTTTGCAACAAAATCCTCTTTTTAAATGGTATTTTTCTGTAAAAATGATGTGCCCTTCAGGACTTAGGTAATAATCCTCTTCAGAAAGTTGGGATCTTTTTGAAAATCCGGATAGTTCATTGTCCATAGTATAAATGTAGTTGCTCTTTCAGTTAAAGTATGTTTGATTCAAAGAAATCAGTTTTGCAAGAAGTACGTTTCAGTTTTCTTAACAAGACGAATAAAAAATTGTTCATTAAAAGAGATGATTTAATCGATGAGTTTGTTTCGGGAAATAAGTGGCGAAAGCTGAAATACAACATTGAACACGCTCGTCAGTTAGGGAAAAAAGGTGTTTTAACGTTTGGTGGAGCCTATTCAAATCACCTGCTTGCTACTGCTGCTGCTTGCCATGATCATGGTTTGAATTCCATTGGCATTGTACGTGGTGAAGAATTGACAATAGAATCGAATGAGATGTTGAAAAAATGCAGTGACTTTGGTATGGAGTTATTATTCGTTTCAAGAACGGAATATGCGAATCGAAATGAATCAAGTTTTCTCAACTATTACAAATCTGAATTCCCGAACTTTTATTTGGTGCCTGAAGGAGGAGCGAACTATTATGGTATAATTGGTTGTCAAGAAATAATGCTGGAAGCAGGATTTGATTTTGACCGTGTTTTCATTGCTCAAGGCACCACTGCAACGAGTTGTGGGGTGTTAACCTCCCTCAATAATGGAACGCGGCTTTCAGCTGTTCCAGTGCTCAAGGGATTCGATACGTTTGGTGAAATGAAAAAACTACTTTCGTACGCAGGATTTGAGCAAGAGTGGGTTGATGATCTCTTAAATTTAGTAGATATTCACAACGAAAGTCATTTTGGCGGATATGGTAAATACGATGTATCTTTGCTTGAACTCATGCAACGTTTCTATCAGGAAACAGCCATTCCATTAGATCCGGTTTACACTGGGAAATTGATACATGCACTGTGCGAATACTGTTTAGCAACTTCAGAAATTGCTGAGAAAATATTAATAGTGCACACAGGAGGTGTTGCAGGCGGATTGCATGTTTCCCAAAGTGAAGGTTATGTGTTTAATTGATAACTAAAATTTCCCCTTCAACAAAAGAATGTTAAAGTGTACCCGTTCCTTTCCAACGGAAGAATTTACGGTCATGAATAGTTCCTCTCTTATCCGCAATCATCGAATATTTCAGGAATACTTCGGCTGCGCCAACAGTTTTGGTAAAAGCTCTTAGTGATGAATAATTCACGTCATAACTTACACCAATTTTGAATCCGCCTCTTTTGTAGGAAAGTGAAGCAATTACAGCATCGTTCCAGCGCATAAACAAACCATAGGAAAAGAATGAACGCTGCACATAGTCCGTTCTTTCAGAACTTTCGAAAAGTTCATGTTCAACATACGAACCAATTAAATAATAATGATTTGGACCCATGAAGGATAATAAGGCTTGAGGTGAAATAGCCACTTTTCTCATAGGGTAGAATTTACTCCCACTAACCATAATATTAACGGTCTTAAACAATGCGCCATTTGAGCCAAAATAAGTCAGATTTGGAGAGTTTAAATGATTCATTGAGATCCCAGCCTTCACGTAACCATTTTCATCTGCAATGTATTTATAATGAATTCCCGCACCCAAATCAAAAGAACTTGTGCTGTATGGATAGTACTCAAATTCTTGATTATCTATTCCCTGGTCAAAACCAGATCCGTCCCATTGTGTATCCCAAGTTTGTGCTCCTTGTGTTAAACTTTGCATGTAAAACCCGGGCGACATGCCAACAGAGATAAAGTTTTGTCTATCGAGGGCCAATGAAAAGGCTATGGGTACAGAAACTACATTGGAAACGAAACGTGCGTCACCAGTTTGGTCATTAGTGAAATTGACGCCAAATCCAACGGTGTTGAATGAATTTTTAAGTTTTACTTTTGTATCAAACGAAAAGTTAGCTGTCGTAAAAGGTTGTCCTTCCAAAGTAAGCCATTGCATGCGATAATTAGCTAAAAGTCGAACGTCTTCATCCATAACACCAACTGCACCGGCATTCAAGCTTGAGGGGTTTTCGTTCCACATACTAAGATGTTTGTCTTGTTGAGCAAAAACTTTTCCGGCAAACAAGAAAGAAAATACAAGGAAATGTTTCGTTTTCATAGGCTATCGGATTAAAGTTACATTGCCACTCTTTGTTCCACTTGTGCCATCAAGAAGAGTGTATTCAAGTGTGTAAAGAAACGTTCCACTTTTTTCTTCTTTTCCATTCACTGTGCCATCCCAGCCTGGATCATCTATTTCTGTGGATTCGTAGATTAATTGACCATATCGGTTATAAATTCTAAAAATCATTTCTGAGATTCCTGACCCTCTTACGCGCAAGCGATCGTTAAACCCATTATCATTTGGGGAGAAACTGTTGGGTACTCCAATAACAGTCTCGAAATCAACTAAAACTTTCACTATTGATAATGCAACACATCCATTTTCTGTGGTCGTGGTGGCTATGAAATCGGTAGTAATTAATGGTGTGACATTTACAGAGTCGCAATTTGCGGTAATACATTCAACAATATTACCTTGGTTATCTGGGTACCATGTCCATGAAACAGTTCCTTCAGACTCATTTGCACTTAAACCAACAGGTGATCCCATTTCTACAATTGCTCCGCAACAGGTCGTTATTGTTGGAGGCGGCATAATGGTGATGTATTGAGTAAAGTTACTGGTACCAAAGGAATTTGTTACTGTCAATTCTATGGGCAGTGTAATTGGACTTGTTATAAGTGTGTCATAGCAGATTTCCCCCGGATTTGAAAGGTTTGAAGTGTCAGGTGTTGCACCTGGAAATGACCATGCATAAGTAGTTGTGCCTGAAGTTGTGGTGTTGTTATCAAATGTTAAACAATCTTGATTGCAGATGGTATCAGTTGCTGGGTTAAATGCTGCGACGGGTGCACCACATCCACTGATGGTCACTTGAATCGTTTGGCTATCAGTGCCATTATCATCAGTAATTTGCAAAAAGATATTGTATACACCAGGGGTGTTGAATAAAATTGAATGAGGTCCTTGCGTATTCGCTGTTCCTGGTGTTCCACCTCCAAAACTCCAAAGCCAAGAATTTACATTCGATCCACAACTGTTATCTGCGAAAATTATCGATTGACCAATACAACCAGTAAGTGATGAAGCGATGATGCCTGCGCTCGGTCCGCCGCATGCAGCAACGGTTACTGTAAAAGAAGCTGTATCGGTGCATGTTCCAGAACTTAAAACATAAATAAACGTGTAGTTACCTGGTGAAAGACAATTTGCATCAAAAACAGCTGTTGTAGCATTAAAATTTCCACTCGGACTAGCCGTTGTTTCAGACCAAGTTCCACCCGGATTAGCGCCAACAAGTAAAGCATTTAAATTAATTGTCGTATTGTTACAAACAGAAGTACTATTATTAGTGCCTGCATTCGGTCCGGCATTGACCGTTATGTAGTTTGTTGAAGTTTGAGTGTCCGTGCCATTTGCATCTGTAACAGTTAAACTTACTGTGTAGGTTCCCGCTGTTGGGTAACAAATACTTCCAGGA
>JBIIQP010000189.1:0-4256 GCA_044341975.1 Crocinitomicaceae bacterium | reverse complement strand
TCGTTCATGGCTCTAAATTATAGATTAATTGAGTTCTTTTAGAAGTTCAAAAGGAACAAACTGATGCTTTTGCTTGTTTTATTAAAAAATGACCTAATGTATCAGCTCAAACGACAGCAACTTGTTAAAACCGACATGGCAACTTGTTGGGATTTTTTTTCATCACCAGGAAATTTGCAGAAAATCACACCGAAATACATGGGTTTCGATGTGTTAACGGAAGTGCCTGAAAAAATGTACGAAGGTTTAATGATCGAATACCGTGTTCGACCATTATTGGGCATTCCTATGAATTGGATTACTGAAATTACACATGTTAAGGAACATCATTTTTTTGTTGATGAACAAAGAAAAGGACCTTACCGAATTTGGCACCATGAACATCATTTTGAGACCGTGGACAATGGTGTGCTAATGTCAGATATAGTTTCTTATGAATTGCCTTTTGGAATTCTAGGGAAAATTGCTCACCCCATTCTTGTTCAAAGAAAATTGAATGAAATTTTCGATTTTCGATTTGAGATTGTGGAGGAAATTTTCAAATAAGTAGTTTATTCAGTCGTTACTCCGACATAAAAAGCTTCATTTTCCAGCGCTTCTTTTTTCGTTTCACGAACTATTTTGTCTTTGTGGTGCGGTGGAGCATAAATAGTGTATAATTTCAGAAATTGCGATTTACTGATGTTGACGAAATTATGTTTTGCACCGGCTGGAACGACTACAACATCACCATCTTCTACTTCATAAATATGCCCATCTACAATACATTTCCCTTGGCCACTTTCAATTCTGAAAAATTGATCATTTGTAATATGGACCTCATTACCTATTTCTTCTTGGGGTTGTAAACTCATCAATACGAGTTGGAAGTGATCCGCAGTATATAATACTTTTCTGAAGTTCGTGTTTTGTAGTGCCTCTGATTCAATATTCGTTTTGTATCCTTTCATGGTTGTTTGTTTTAATTCATACAAAACAACGTTTAAAGGATGAATAAAATGGCGACAATATGCAATGATAAAGTCAGTAAAAAATCAATTTCACAACTCTTCGAGTTTTTTTAGTGCTTGCTGAATATGTCCCAAAGGATCCGTTAGAGAATTGTAAATGCCTCGCACAACACCTTTTTTATCAACGATATAAGTGACTCTTCCGGGAATCAATCCAAATAAATTTGAAGGCACTCCAAACAGCTTTCGCACCTCTTTTTTTGTGTCGGAAAGCAACGCGTAGGGCAACTTATGCTTTTCTGCAAATTCTTGATGCGACTCAGTTGAATCTGAGGAAATTCCTATCACAACACAATCTTTATTTAAAAAATCATCATGCATATCCCTGAAAGAACAGGCTTCCCTGGTACAGCCTGGTGTATCGTCTTTTGGGTAAAAAAAGATGACAAGATTTTTTTGTCCAATTTGATCAGAAATTAGAAAGTCTGATCCATTTTGGTCTTTTAATACAAAGTGAGGGCAGTTGTCGTTGATTTGGATAGACATATTTAAGCGTTTAATGCGGATTTATAGCGTTCAATAGCGCGATTTCTTGCAAATGAATGATCTACTATTGGGGCTGGATAGGATGATGTTCCAAATTCCGGCACCCATTGTTTTATGTATTTATATTCTGTGTCAAATTTTTCTTGTTGACTCGTTGGATTAAATACTCTGAAATAAGGAGCTGCATCGCAACCAGATCCAGACGCCCACTGCCAACCTCCGACATTAGAAGCCAGTTCAAAATCTAAAAGCTTTTGCGCAAAATAAGCTTCGCCTAATCGCCAATCGAGTAAAAGGTGCTTTGTAAAAAAACTTGCTACGACCATTCTGACTCTGTTGTGCATGAAACCTGTAGCATTTAACTCTCTCATTCCAGCGTCTACGAGTGGATAACCGGTTTTTCCTTCACACCAAGCATTGAAATGAATTTCATTCCTTTCCCATTCTATTTTGTCATATTTTGATCTGAATGAGGCAGCAGCTGAATGAGGGAAATGAAAAAGAATCATTTGGTAAAAGTCGCGCCAGATAAGTTCATTTAAATAGCTTTCATTCAATTTAAATGCGGTTTGGGCTAGTTTTCGTATGCTAATTGTTCCAAAGCGTAAATGGATACTTAGGCGACTTGTTCCGATGATTGAAGGAATATCTCTCGTTTCTTTATAGTTGGAAATGACCGATAAAGGTTCATTTGCCGCAGGAAAATCAGTAGTTTGCTTTGATTCAAATCCCAATTCATTTAAAGTTGGAATTGGAGATGTTTGAGATTTTCTGAGGTATTGAAAATATTTTTCGGTAGGGTAAGATGAAAAATAAAAGTCATTTAATTTTTCTTTCCATTTCCTTGAGTAAGGTGTGAAAACTGTATAAGGGGTACCATCATTTTTTAAAACTTCATTTTTTTCGAAAATAACATGGTCTTTTGCTCCAGAAAAAACAACATTCAATGAATTTAATTTCTCAAAAATAAATTGATCCCGTTCAAGAGCATAGGGCTCATAATCTCGATTTGTGACAACAGAAGAGACATTTAATTCACTGCACAAATTAGGAAGAATTATTTTGGGGTCGCCATGGTATATTTTCAGATCAACTCCTAATTCTCCATATTCTTTTGAAAGTCGCGTAATTTCTTGATGGATAAAAAGAACGCGCTGGTCATTTGGGGATAGTTTACTCAGGATGTTGGAGTCAAAAATAAAAATGGGCTGTACCTCAGTTTTTGTTTTTAACGCTTTATACAGCCCTGCATTATCTTCAATTCGCAGATCTCTTCGATGCCAGAATAGTGTTGTCATTTACCGTCGTATTCGACAACGTTGTTTTCTGTTTCCCAGAGTTTCACACTGAGTTTTAGATCACTTTCGATGTGTGGTCTGAGAAGGTTCCAAATAACAACTGCAATGTTTTCAGCGGAGGGTTTTAGGTTTTCAAATTCTATGCAATCCAAGTTGAGATTCCTGTGGTCGAATCGTTCACATACCTCATCGCGAATGACTGTTTTTAATTTTTTAAGGTCTATTACGTAGCCAGTTTCTTGAAGAATAGGACCTTCAATACAGGTCTCTAGCACGTAATTATGTCCATGGAAATTTGGATTGCTGCATTTTCCAAATACTTCCAAATTCTTTTCATCACTCCATTCAGGATTGAATAGGCGGTGCGCGGCATTAAAAGTTTCTCTTCTACAAACTTTCATTGTATTGAAGTGCTAAAAGTGTTTCGTAATGATCTTCTAGAATTATTTTAAACCACTCAGTGTAGAGTCTCGGATGCAATTCAATCTCCTTTTTAATGTTCTCTATCGACATCCATTTAAACGACATGGCTTCGTCGGTATTTAAATGTGGTGTTTCATCAGAATGACCAATCAAAACATTATCAAGTTCATATTCAGTAAGACCTTTGTCCAATATTGCTCTGTAGATGAAACTAAATGATTCAATCAGTTCACAATCAAACCCCATTTCTTCTTGTAGCCTTCGATGGCCTGCTTCAATTAACGTTTCACCGTCTATTGGGTGGCTGCAACAAGTATTTGTCCACAAACCTTCTGAATGGTATTTGCCGAATGCTCGACGTTGCAACAATAGCTCATTTTGACTATTAAAAACAAAAACAGAAAACGCTCTATGAAGAAGACCTTTTTCGTGCGCCTCTAGCTTGTCCATGAGTCCGATTTTTAGATCATTCTCATCAACTAAAATCACTTTATTTGAGTCTATATTGTTCAATTAGAGCAGATTTAAATTGTGTCGGACAAATGATGTTACAAATAAACGGTATTTTTTGTTGTTCGGGATTCTAATTCGCTCATTGAGAATCACTTCAGCTTGCGTTGATTTTATTTTATTAAACAATTTGTAATAATAAATATAAGCCATATAAACACCGAATCTAGCGTTTTTCGGAAGTTGTTTGATTCCTTCGTAACCTAGTTTGAAATCAATTTCAATATCTGCTTCGATTTCTTTTTTAACCGTGCCGTTGAACTCATTCAAATCGATACCAGGGAAATAAGTACGTCCAAGTTCTTGGTAGTCCGCTTTTAAATCTCGAAGGAAATTAATCTTCTGAAAAGCAGAACCAAGTTTCATAGCTAATGGTTTTAGGCGCTCATATTCCTTTTCATTGCCTTGAACGAATATTTTCAGACACATTAATCCAACTACTTCTGCGGATCCCAAAATGTATTGTTCATATTTCTCACTGTCATATTCTCTTTTTTCCAAGTCCATTTCCATGCTATTCAAAAATGTC
>JBIIQP010000050.1:0-14848 GCA_044341975.1 Crocinitomicaceae bacterium | reverse complement strand
CAAAATAGGAAGGTAAATGTTTTTTTGAAATCAACTTTTTCATTAACTTAAGGTAACATAATAACCTAAATAGACCTACCTTATGTTAGTAAAAACCTTTAGCAGTGCCGTTTTTGGCATTGAAGCAACCACCATTACCGTTGAAGTGAATCTTGGGATTGGAATTAATTTTTACATGGTCGGATTGCCCGACAGTGCTGTAAAAGAAAGTCAGCAAAGAATACGGGCTGCATTTACCAACAATGACCTTAAATTTCCGGGCAGAGAATTGACCATAAATTTGGCTCCAGCCGATATGCGGAAAGAAGGGTCACATTTCGATCTGGCCATTGCTATTGGGATATTGTCTGTTACTGAACAAGTGCAATCCGAACAACTGCAAGATTATTTGTTAGTGGGAGAACTTTCTCTCGATGGGAAATTAAGTCCGATGAAAGGAGTGTTGCCAATTGCTTTACAGGCAAAAAAGGAAGGTTACAAAGGCCTCATTTTACCTGCGGAGAATGCTTCTGAGGCTGCCGTCGTAGAAGGTCTCGATGTGTATGGCATGAGTGACTTGTCATCGGTCGTATCATTTTTTAATGGTCAGTCTACAATTGTACCTTCAATTCCTTCAGTTTCTGATTTGGCGATGAAGTTGAATGAACTACCTGATGTTGATTTTCGGGACGTGAAAGGTCAGATGAATATCAAACGGGCCTTTGAAATCGCTGCAGCAGGTGGTCACAATGTCATTCTAATTGGCCCGCCAGGAGCAGGGAAATCCATGCTTGCAAAACGTCTTCCAGGTATCTTGCCTTCGATGTCATTGGAGGAATCTTTGGAGACTACGAAAATTCACAGTGTTGCTGGAAAGATAAGAACTGAGCAAGGTTTGATACGCAGAAGACCCTTCAGGAAGCCTCATCATACAATTTCAGATATTGGTTTGATTGGTGGAGGAAGCTATCCTCAGCCGGGGGAAATCTCTCTTGCTCACAATGGTGTTTTGTTTTTGGATGAATTACCTGAGTACAAAAGAAATGTATTGGAAGTGTTGCGCCAGCCATTAGAAGATCGCGTGGTGAACATTTCTCGTGCTCGATTTTCGATTGATTATCCTGCTGGATTTATGTTGGTGGCAGCGATGAACCCTTGTCCGTGTGGGTATTACAATCATCCCGAAAAAGAATGCGTTTGTGGTCCGGGAATGGTGCAGCGCTATTTAAGTCGAATTTCTGGACCATTGCTAGATCGGATTGATCTACATGTTGAAGTTACACCAGTGACTTTTGATGAATTGACATCAGATTGCGTTTCCGAATCAAGTGATGAGATACGCAGAAGGGTGGAGCGAACAAGAGACATTCAACATCAGCGATATGACGTTAGAAACGGTATTCATGCCAACGCAATGATGTCAAAACGTGATTTGGAAAAACATTGCAAAATTGATAAAGATGCCGAAAATCTTCTTCGGCAAGCGATGGATAAGATGGGGCTGTCGGCAAGAGCTTATGATCGTATTTTGAAGGTGGCGAGGACAATAGCAGATTTGGAATCTAAGGCCGATATTCAGACCCAGCATGTCGCGGAGGCTATTCAGTTCAGAACACTTGATCGATTGGATTGGTCAGCTTAAAGTTATATTGCAACTATCAATTTTGAGTTAGTTATTTGTTCTTCATTTAATTGCGTTTTAGTTGATTTTAATGTATTTTTAATGCTAAACGAATAGTTAAATTATGACACTACGACTGCTTACAACGGTTTTTGCTATTTGCGGAAGCTTAATCTCTTTTAGCCAATTCAATATTGGTCATACCACGATAACTTTTAATGATCCTTCTCGCACCGGTGGGTATGGATCAGGTGGAGGTTCCGGAAGGCAAATTCAAACAGAAATCTATTATCCTGCTGCCACGACAGGAGATAATGCAGCAATTTCCTCTGGAAATTTTCCAATAATTGTTTTCGGTCATGGTTTTGCAATGGCATGGGATGCTTACCAAAATATATGGGAGCATTATGTGTCACTTGGCTATGTAATGGCATTCCCAAGAACGGAGGGTTCGCTCATTCCATCTCCTGTGCATGCTGATTTTGGATTGGATTTAAAGCTTGTGGAACAGCGTATGCAGGTTGAAAACAGCTTATCTACTTCAGTTTTTTACCAGAACCTTTCTGCGAATTCTGCAATCATGGGTCATTCAATGGGTGGTGGTGCAACACTATTGGCAGCTCAAAATAATTCAAGTATCAAAACAATTGTAGGACTTGCCCCCGCGGAAACCGACCCATCGGCAATTGCTGCAGCCGCGAACGTAACTGTTCCAGCTGTTATTTATTCAGGTAGCTCAGATGGTGTAACTCCTCCGTCTGACCACCATATTCCTATTTACAATGGATTGTCATCAGATTGTAAAACATTTGTAAGCATCATTGGTGGTGCCCATTGTTATTTTGCCAATTCTAATTTCAACTGTGATTTTGGAGAAGCGACCTCTTCAAGTGGCATTTCAATTTCGCGTGCAGAACAGCAAACGAGGACTTTCGCTTCATTGGATAGTTGGTTTGACTATATATTGAAAGGTAATAATGCGTCTCTCGGAGCTTTTTTAAATGCTTTGGATCAAGCACCAAGTTCTCAGATTATACCACAAACAACATGCAGTGTTGCGCAAATTAATGAAGCATTCCCGAATGATTTCACGATCTTTCCAAATCCAACTGATGGAATTGTATCAGTCGACTATTTAAAGAATTTTCCACAAATAATTCAAGTGTTTGACGTGTATGGTGCTATAGTACTTGAGAATTTTTCAGATGGAACCATTGATTTGAGCGCTTTAAACAAAGGCTTTTATACTCTGTATTTGAATGGTCATTTTAAACCAATTTTGAAGAATTAATTACTGAATATCTGAAAAGATTGAAAAGCGATTCATTAATGAATCGCTTTTTCTTTTGTGTGTTAAATTAAAAATTCCTATTTTAGGAAATAAATTCAAAATGGGAAGGTCCCGGATTTTTGTAGTTGAAGACGATAAGTTGTATGCCCAAGTATTGCGGCACAAACTTTCTATGGATCCTGATTTTGAGGTCGTAGTTTTCAATGATGGAAAATCATTGCTTTCTAAAATGCATGAAAAACCGAGTGTTGTTACATTGGATCATGCACTTCCTGACATTACAGGATTAGAATTACTAAAGCGCATTAAAAAAGAATATCCATCTGTTGAGGTTATTATTCTTTCTGCACAAGAAGATGTAGGAACTGCGATTGAAATGATTCAAGGTGGTGCGTATGACTATATAATTAAAGATGCCGGTTCTCTTGATAAATTATGGTTCAAAGTCCATCAAGCGCGTGACAAAAACGCCTTGAAAAAAGAAATGGACCATTTGGTAAGTGAGGTCAATAATAAATATACTTTTCACAATTATATAAAGGGTTCAAGTGCACCAATGCAGCGCGTTTTCACACTTTTGGAAAAGTCTGCAAAGGCAAATATTACTGTCTCCATAACTGGAGAAACTGGCACAGGAAAGGAATTAGCTGCTCGAGCAATTCATTTCAATTCAGACAGAATGAAGAAGCCTTTTGTGGCAATCAACGTTGCGGCAATACCAAAGGAACTCATCGAAAGTGAGCTTTTCGGTTACGAAAAGGGAGCTTTTACAGGAGCAGATCAATCCAAGTCAGGGAAGTTTGAAGAGGCCAATCAAGGAACTATTTTTCTCGATGAAATTGGTGAAATGGATTTAAACATGCAGTCCAAACTATTGCGCGTTTTGCAAGAACGTGAGCTGTCTCGCTTGGGATCAAACAAAACGATTCCAATTGATATTCGATTAATTGTGGCTACGCACCGGAATTTATTGAAAGAAGTAGAGGAAGGACGATTTAGGCAAGATTTGTATTATCGATTGTTGGGTATTTCAATTGACTTACCTCCACTTAAGGAAAGAGGCAATGATATTGTGATGTTGTCGAAATCATTTATTGGTGAGTTTTGCAAGTTGAATAATCTACCCATCAAAGAGTTGTCACAGTCGGCAATTGATAAATTGCTGAAGTATAATTATCCTGGTAATGTTCGGGAATTGCGTGCAGTTTCTGAGGTTGCAGTTGTCATGAGTGAATCAGATGTACTTGATGCCAATGATATTCAATTTAACCAGCGAAATGAAATTGAAGATTTCATGCAAGAGGAATTAACCATTGATGAGTACAATAGCAGAATTATTAATTGGTACCTTCGCAAGTACAATAACAATGTTCTCTTGGTGGCCGATAAATTGAAGATGGGAAAATCTACGATTTATAGAATGTTAAAAGAAGGTAAATTATAATTGGCATGTTTGCTTTATCTGAAACAAACCTTCGAAAACTTTTCCCTTTCTTTTTTAGACTGAATTCTAAACTAGTAATTCTTGAATCAGGCGATGTTTGCGAAAGAATATTCGGTGAATCAAAGGGTAAATCAATCCAAGAGTTAATTGCGTTTCAAAAATTTTCTCTATCAAGAGGAAATGATCTCCATCAGCTGAGTAGTAGTAAGGATCTTAAAGCTCAGTCTGTTGGTCTGCAGTCGGAACTTGAATTTAAAGTCGAAATCATCACGGATAAAAACACGAATGAAATTTTAGTTCTTCTATTTCCCGAAAATGAAAGTGTATTAAGACTTGCGAAGTTGGGCTTGATAGAAAATGATTTTTTGTCAGATTTTGCCTACTCAGGTTTTTTAAAAACTCAATTGTTTCAGTCAGATTTCCAGGATGAGTTAAAGGGTATTGGGGATGAATTGGTGCGGCAACAGGAAGAAATCATTCGTAAGAATGAGGTGATAGATGAATTTGATAAATTTCAAGATCAAAGTCCTGAACCAATTTTTAGGTTATCAAAAAAATTCAAGCTCCTTTATGCCAACCAATCAGCCAAGAAAATAGTACTTAGCGATCCGAAAATTGAAGAGGAGGTTTTTGAAAAATTTAAAGAGTTTGCTATTGAATCGAATGGCAATTCATTTGAATTAATAATACACAATCGTTCCTATGAGGTTACAATTGTTTCCCTTGCAGAAAAAGATGTCTTGAATATTTATTTTAGGGATATTTCAGCGAGTATTGTTTACAGAGATCAGCTTTATCAAACATCAACTCGATTACATACGCTGATTGATACTATGAACACTGGAATATTATCCGAATCAGCAGATAGAAAGATTCTTTTGGTAAATAGAATGTTCTGTGAATTATTTGACATGAAAGGGGATCCTGTAGATTTTGAAGGGCAGGATTGCTCGCAAGCAGCATCATTGTTCAAGCACCTTTTTAAAGATGAGGAGGCCTTTGTGGCTGGGATTGATGTGTGTATAAAGAATCGAAAAAATATTTTCGGGGAAATTCTCTATCTGAAAGATGGGCGTATTCTTGAACGTGATTTTGTGCCAGTTTTCAAAGATGAACAATACAATGGTCATATTTGGAAGTACCAGGACGTCACGGATATAATGCTTAACAAAGAGAGTCTTCGGATTGTAGAAGATAAATACAGCCGTATCATTGAAAACTTGAATTTTGGACTAGTCGAAGTGGATCTTGAAGAGAATATTACAAAGGTTTACCCAGCATTTTGCGAGTTAACGGGTTATAATGAAGGTGAATTGTTGGGACAGAATGCAGTTAAAGTTTTTTCTTTTCCTGAGGACATGAAAGACTCGAAAGAGTTGAATAAGCTCCGACAAACAGGCGTATCTAACGTTTACGAAAGAAAAATTCGTAAGAAGAATGGGGGAATTGCTCACATCATTATCAGTGGAGCCCCGATCTACAATGATAAAAATGAAGTTGTCGGTTCAATGGGAATTCATGTAGACATTACGGATAGAAAGCAATTAGAGGATGATTTGATAAGTGCCAAAGAAACAGCTTTATCGTCCGTGAAGGCAAAGGAAATGTTCTTGGCAAATATGAGTCACGAAATTCGTACGCCGTTGAACGTAATCAATGGGATGACTGATTTACTAGGTGATTCAAAATTAAACGAGGAACAAACACAGTATTTATCGGCTGTTAAAAAATCATCTGACAATTTACTTGTATTGATCAACGATATTCTTGACTTCTCTAAAATTGAAGCGGGACAACTAGAATTAGAAGAAAAAGCATTTAGCATTAAGGAATTATTTGATCATCTTCATTTGAGTTTTAAGGAACTTGGAAATAAAAAAGGGATCAACCTTTTCTGTAAAGTGGATCCTCAAATAAGTGATTTTCTTAAGGGTGATAGCAATAAGTTAAATCAGGTACTTGTAAATCTCGTTAGTAATGCATTGAAATTTACACAAGAAGGATCTGTATTTGTTGATGTAAAACTTGTTGAACAAAATGGTCTTTACCAAACAGTTAATTTTAGTGTTCGAGATACAGGTATTGGTATAGATGAAAAAAACCAACAACTTATTTTCAATACCTTTAGCCAAGAGGATGCGACCATTTCAAGACGCTATGGCGGAACAGGTTTAGGATTGTCAATTTCAAAAGGAATTGTTGAAAAAATGGGTGGTGCAATCCATGTAGCAAGTGAAAGGAACAAAGGTTCTGAATTTAGTTTCTCGCTTGAATTTAAAACTGTTCAGGAAGCAGAAGAGAAGCCAGAAACAAAAGTGAATACCTTTCAAAATTTAACTGAGATAAAATTACTTGTCGTTGAGGACAATGAATTGAATAGGCTATTAATTACCTCGGTACTTAAAAAGGAACAAATTGATTTTAAAATTGCTGAAAATGGTTTAGAAGCAATTCAATTTTTAGTGAAAGAATCCTTTGATCTCATTCTAATGGATATTCAAATGCCGATTATGGATGGAATCACTGCTACAAGAGAAATTAGAACGAAATTACACATGTCAATCCCGATAATTGCATTGTCAGCAAATGCAACAATTGAGGACACCAAAAAGTACCTTGAAAGTGGAATGAATGATCATGTGCCTAAACCTTTTAAGAAAGAAGAGCTTTTTTCTAAAATAAAAATGGCGTTAGGTTGGAAAGAGTCGACAGAAAATTCTTACATGGAGACTGAGCCCAAAGAAATCATTCCATTGTATTCATTGATAGAATTGGAGAATATTTCTGGAGGAGACGAATCTTTCATCAAATCAATACTTGTAACATTTCTAGAAAGTGCACCCGTGCAGCTGTCTAAATTAAATTCAGCAATTATTTCGAGCGATTTTCTAACAATACGAAATGTGGCGCATCAAATGAAGCCGTCCATTGATCTTTTACATATTGAAGCTGCCAAACCACGCATTCGAAACATTGAAAAAGAAGCAGAACAAGCACTTCCAGATAGGCTGCGATTAGAAACTGAATTTATTGAAATGAAAAATGCGTTGGATCTTGTGATGAATCAAATGCGTTTATATTGATTCACCAATCATAAAAGCTCTTATAGCACTTCGTGTGTCATTTTCATCTTAATTCCAAGTTCATTCATGATGTCTTCATGGTACGTTTTACTTACACTAATCAGTTGCTTATTAACTTCTAGTGAATTACCATTTACTTTCTCAATAGCATCAACGTTGACGATGTAAGAGCGATGTACCCGCTTAAAATTGGAAGGAAGTTTACTCAACATGTTATCCATTGAAGAATAAAGCATGATGCGTTTTACTTTTGTGTGAATCGTAACATATTCACTTGAGGATTGAATGTATTGTATTTCAGGAATTAAGATCTTTTGATAAACACCTTTGTCTTTTATAAATAAAAAGTCGTGCTTGGCTGTTTCGTTTCCTAAATTCTTTTGGCTCAGTCTTGTTATGCACCTGTTGAATCGAGCAAATGAAATAGGTTTCAAAAGATAATCACTAACCTCAAGATTAAAGCCATTTACAGCATACTTATCATTTGAAGAGATAAGGACAATTTCAGCATCTGGTTTAAACTCTTCCAAAAAGTCAATGCCATTCATTTCAGGCATTTCAACATCTAAAAAAATCAGATCTGCTTTTTCTTTGGTTAAAAAATGCAAGGCTTCTTTAACAGTTGAAAATTGCCCTGCTAATTTTAACTCAGGTGTTTCTTCAATATACTGCGCTAATAACTCACGTACAACAGCATCGTCATCAATAATGATAGATTTCATAAAATGTGGTTTTTTTTTAGTGTGTTAACAAGTAGTTATTATGCTTTATTAGAAGCCGGTACAAAGGTAGGCATACAATGTCGTTGAGCACTGTAAGTTGGTTGAAAAAAAGGCGTTATTCGCTGAATACCAATAAACACCGCTTAATATCATTTGTAATTTTGTCAATAAATAAAGTAATATCGGTCAATAAAATGTATATATTAAGTATTGCATGGGTATTATTAACTTAAACTTGAAAAAACCATCATTGAATGGAAAGAAAATTAAAAATATTTTTAGTCGAAGAAAAGTCTTTTGCAGATGAGAATTTACAACAACGATTAGTTGATTTCGGCCATGAAGTAGTTGGTGTAATGAATGAAAACACCTACCCAGCGATCAATAGTGATGAGGTGGATTTAGTGATGATCAATATTCATCTTTCAAGCAATGATTGTGGTATCACATTGGCAAAAAAAATAAGTTCATTAATTTCCTTACCTGTAATTTTTTTAACAACAGAACTCGACGATTTGGCTGTCAGTGAATTACGAAAATTGGGAGATTTTGATTTCATCAGTAAACCAATGAGTGATCAAAGTTTAATCAGACATTTAAACTACGTAATGCACAGGTATGAAAATATTAAAAGGTTGAAAATAGAAAATGATGTCTCGAAACAACATTTGCAGGACACGGAAAAATTCTTTGAGCAGGTTGTTTCCAATGTAAGCGACATCATTTTTAGACTCGATTTAAATGGTCATTTCACCTATTTAAACCCGTCGGCCATAGAAAAAACCGGATATACGCAAGAAGAGTTGGTTCTTTCAAAATATTCATCCTTAATACGAAAAGATTTTCAACGAAAAACAGAGATTTTTTTCCGCCAAATGCTCTTAAAGGAAAAGAGTGAAAGTTATTTGGAAATTCCTGTTGTCCTAAGCGATGAGAGCGAGATTTGGATAGGACAGAATATTCATTTATTAAAAAGAAATGAAAAAATAGTAGGTTTTCAGGTTGTTGCAAGAGATATCACGAAAGAAATTGAATTCAAGCAACAACTCATTGAAGCAAAAAAGAATGCTGAACATGCCTCAGAATTAAAAGAACAATTCCTTGCGAATATGAGCCATGAAATACGCACACCGCTTAATGGAATTGTGGGCATTGTTAAATTGCTTGAACGCACGAAATTAAATGAGAAACAGCAATCGTATATTCGCGCAATCTCTGCTTCTTCCGACCAATTAATGGGAATCATTAATGATATCCTTGATCTTTCTAAAATCGACTCAGGAAAGATGGACATCAATGCGATTGAATTTAATTTCAAGGAATTAATTAAGTCTATTACCTCTGTGATGGAGCTGAAAGCCGTTGAACGTGGCGTAAAAATTTCGTACAAATTCAGTGATGACATTCCTGATATATTAATTGGTGATCCTGTTATTCTCAATCAGATACTCTATAATTTAATCGGGAATTCATTGAAATTCACATTCGAGGGAGAAGTGCTTCTGGGTGTAGAGAAGATAGATAATTCAACAGAGGATGAATTTGCTGAATTAGACATATATGTGAAAGATACGGGAGTAGGGATGAAGCCTGAGGTCCAGGAAAAGATTTTTGACGCGTTTACACAGGCTGAAAGTTCAACGACAAGAAAATTTGGTGGTACTGGTCTAGGACTAACAATTGTAAAGAAATTAATTGATTTGCAAAACGGTACTCTTCAATTAAGTTCAGTTGAAAATGAAGGTACTGAATTCAGGGTGCGACTGAAATTTAAGAAGCCATCCGATGAATTTATTCCTTTGGAAGAAAAACAAGATTCTGCTTTCGAATTGATAGCAAATAAAAAGGTGCTACTTATCGAAGATAATTATATCAATCAGTTGGTTACAAAAGACCTACTTGAAGAATTGAAGGCAGTAATTGTGGTTGCAGACAACGGCAAAATTGGTTTGGATAAGCTAGATAAGGAGCATTTTGACATTGTTTTGATGGATATACAAATGCCAGTATTGGATGGGTATCAAACTATGAAAATCATTCGGTCTGAACCATCTTTTGCAGACCTTCCAATTCTTGCACTTACGGCAAATGCCATTGACAAAGAAATTCAGAAGTGCATGAAGTGTGGTGCGAGTGACTATCTTTCCAAGCCATTTTTGCCTGAAGATTTATTTCGAAAAATTGAGAAATTATTAGTGCCAGTCAATAAATCAATTGATCTTAAAAATGAAAAGGTAAATGTGGAGACGCTTAAAACATTTACTGGCTTCAAACCTACCCTGATAGATGCTACATTAAGGGAGTTGATCAAATTAATTAAAGAGGAAGAAATTGACTTAAAGAAAATCGTGGCAAAAGAAGACGAAGTGGATCTGAAAGCGAATATTCATAAGTTGAAACCAAGTTTTCAGATGGTTGGTTTAAATGGAATGGCGCAGTTGTGTATGGAAATTGAACAAACCAAGGAGCGTGATGGGGTTTTCAAAAAAGCAGAAAAAATTATATCAAAATTGCCTGAAATAGTAGATCAAATGGATGATCTTTTAAAGGATTTGAAAAGGGAAGTAGCCTAACGACTAATTTTCACAATTCACTCATTTTAAGTTGAATCCCTTGAGTAGAATTTCCACTTTGGTCATTAATTCATTCGTTTGAATCAATTGTTGAGTAGCCTGTTCAATTAACAATACGGGTATGTTTTCTTCAATGCAAAGGTCAATATCATGCGTAGAGAAAAGGATACACTTGTTTTTTTCACTGGCAATTTTGTTCAACTCTGAAATCAACGTTTTTCTATTTCCGTAGTCAAGAAAAGCGGTTGGCTCATCCAATAATATTACGGGCGTATCTTGAGTTATGGCTCTCGCAATAGCTGCAAGTTGTCTTTCACCATCGCTCAGTTCGGAGGTGTCTGTGTTGCGGTAGTCGTCTAATCCAAAAAGTGAGATTGCATCATTAGCAATTCTTTTGTCTTCTTTAGTATTCCTCCCAAAGGCATCTGTATAAGGAGATCTTCCCAATAAAACATAGTCCTCAAGCCGAAGGTATTCCACACCAGAAAAAGAAGATTCTACAAAAGCGATTAAGCGGGAGCGTTCTCTCTCTGAAACAGTGTTCAAATTCCTTTCAGCGATTGAAATTTCTCCTTCTAACAACTTGGTTTTTCCTGTAAGAGTGTTCAGTAAAGTCGATTTTCCTGCGCCATTTGCTCCAATTAAGGCGTGAATACTGCCAGACGGAAGGTGTAAATTCTGAATTTCAAGAAGTACCTTTTTATAACCTATTTTTCCAGCTCTTATGTCAATCATGCCATTCGTTTGAAAATGATGAAAATGATAATTGGAGCTCCGATAATACTTGTAAAGGCATTGAGCGGCAGTAAGAAATGACTTTCACACAGCTGAATGATCGAATCTACAAAAAGCAGAAACAATGATCCTAGTAACATGGTTCCAAAAAGCAAAATGTGATGTGAAGTTGTTTTAAACAGCATTTTTGTCATGTTTGGAACTGCTAAACCAACAAAAGCAATTGGTCCACAAAATGCTGTTATTACTCCAGTTAAAATGGCGGTTGCTAAGATTGTTAAGATACGTAATCGTTTAAGGTTGAATCCCAGTATTTCAGTGGATCGTTCGCCTAAAACAAGTGCATTTAATGGTTTGATTAAAAACAAAGTGAGAATCAAAGCTGCAGAAAAAATAAAGAGGAAGACAGGCAATTGATCAAAGCGTGTTTGTTGAAGCGAACCCATTGTCCACATTGTAAAGGCTTTCAGTTGTTGTGCGGATGTTGTTGCTTGAATTGCCGTTATAATTGCTCCCGTAAAACTGCCCAACATAAGTCCAATAAGCAATAGGGCAACATGAGAGCGAACAAATAGTGAAAATCCAAGAATGATAAATCCAAAAATTGTTGCACCCATGACAGCCGTTAAAAGCAATCCAGCATCCGTTACGAAAAAACTGAAACCTGTCATCGTACTTGCTGCAACGAATAAACTTGAACCTGTATTGATGCCCAGTACATAGGGTCCGGCTAGTGGATTGTTAAACAATGTCTGCATGAGTAAACCCGCAAGGGACAGTCCGGCGCCGGCTAGAAGTGCACTAAACATTCTTGGCAACCTGAATTCTCGGGCAATCAGTTGCGATGTATTTGACTTGTCAAAATCAAAAATAGATTGCCAAAAATCGTTTAGAGTGATTTTTAATTGTCCGGAAAAAAGATGCAGTAAAATGAAAATCAACAATGCAATTGAAAGTCCAATGAATAGTATGCTATGTCTCTTCGTCGATGTCATTAATTTAATTGCGCATAAAAATACAAAGGATGTTTTGTTTTTAAATCCGGATGAAAGATGTGGATCAGATCCGAAAGCACGTGATTTGGTTCAATAGCGGCTAATTCCCAGTATTTATTCATATTCGCTGAGTAACAATAAATACTTCGCGTCTTGTAGGCGGTGAAAAAGCTAGCTTTTGGGTTGGAGGCAATCAAATCAGTGATTTTGGCAATACCTGGATTGATCCAGAACGCTGCCTCTTTATTTTCTGAAGTAATTTTTTCCAAAGAGAGTGAAAGACTTCCTGTTCCTTTGGTTGATTGGTACTTGTAATTGGCACCTGCATCTCGGATAAGTTTTGCGAAATAACTTTCTCCAGCCGGACAAAACCAAATATCGCCAGTCATGTTTCCGCTCAATACACTTGGTTTTTTAAAGTAATTATTGGATAATTTCACAAGTCGCTGGTAATCTGACTCAATCGCTTTGAAGTAGCTGTCTGCTTGTTCCGTTTTTCCTGTTAAACAGCCATACAGTTTGATCCATTCCGCTTTGCCTAACGGGTGAACTTCTTTCCAATCGAAGACAGGTATACAAATTGTACCCGCTTGCTGTAATTGATCGGTGTGGGAAAATTCCTTGCCAAAACAGCTATAGGTCAAAACACTCGACTTACATTCAATAATTTTTTCAAATGAAACCGATTCGTCTCCTCCGAATGAACTTACCTTTCCAAGTTTGACAAACTTCTTGAGTTCTTCCGAAAAGATGTAGTTAGAATTTGCAACTCCTTTGATGAGCGAGACGCCATCTAATTTGGACAACATGCCTATGTCTGTTCCGCTCAGTGCAATAATCGATTGAATGGGTGTTTTAATCCAAACTTCATCGTTGTTAATTTGAATTGGTTGTGTTGGATGCAGAATAAACTTCCATTGGTTTCCATTGTCAGGATCTGTAATGACAACCTTTGTGCCTTCTGCTAATTGTTGAATCGAAAGTGACTCAGCATAGGACATTTGCGCTGTGTCCGTCGATGATCGTTCTTTTTGATTTTCATTGTTACAAGAAACAAAAAGGAAGATTATTAATAAGTGGAAAAGGACTTTCATTCTTCGTTGAGTCATCGAAATCGTTCAAATTTAAGCAAAAAAAATCCCGAACTAAGTCCGGGATCTTTTCAATATGTTTTGAGGTGAAAATTATTCACCAACAACTTCAAATTTGAAAACTGGCTTAACACCTTTGTGAAGGTTTGCTTCAGCTTCAAATGTTCCAACTTATTTAATTGGCTCATCTTTGATTTTCAAAGATTTACGATCGATATCGAAACCTTCTTTTTTCAATGCTTCAGACAACTGTACAGTGTTCACAGATCCAAAAATCTTTCCGTTTTCACCTGCTTTCGTTACAATAGTTACTGTCACAGCTTCAAGTTTCGTTGCCAATTCTTGCGCTTCAGCGAGCATTTTCGTCTCTTTGTGTGCTTTTTGACGCATTACTTCTTCGTGCGCTTTTTTCGCAGAAGCTGTAGCCAAAACAGCATATCCTTGCGGAATCAAAAAGTTACGACCGTATCCAGGCTTAACATTTACTATTTCATTTGTGTAGCCTAATTTGTCTACGTTTTTCTTCAGAATTACTTCCATTTTTCTAAAATTTCCTGTTCAACAATCGATTTATTTCAACATATCGCCTACGTAAGGAAGAACTGCGATGTGACGAGCACGCTTGATCGCTTTGTTCACTTTCTTCTGGTACTTAGCAGAAGTTCCTGTAATACGACGTGGAAGGATCTTTCCTTGTTCGTTCACCAATTTCAAAAGGAAGCTAGCATCCTTGTAATCGATGAATTTAATTCCGCTCTTCTTGAAACGGCAGTATTTGTCTTTTCTGATCTCGATGTTAATCGGAGTCAAATAGCGAATATCATTTTGTGACATTGTCTTCTAATTTAAAGTTAATGATTAAGCTTCTGCTGGAGCAGATTTCTTTTCACCTAGCTTCGCTCTTCTTTTTTCAGCATAAGCTACATGGTCTTTTTCCATTTTCACAGTGAGGAAACGCATTACACGCTCATCACGCTTCATAGAAAGCTCAAGTCCTGCAACAGCATTACCTTCAGCTTGGAATTCAACAAGGAAATAAAATCCAGTTGATTTTTTTTGAATAGGGTACGCCAATTTGCGCAATCCCCAGCTCTCAGAGTGCTTAATTTTTCCACCCAATGACGTAATTTCGCCTTCGAATTTCTGCACTGCTTCCTTTGCCTGATCGTCAGACAAAACGGGAGTTAAAATGAAAACAGTTTCGTAAGAATTCATAATTAAACTATTTGTTATTAATACTATTTTACCGCATAGCCACGCTTAGCGGGGTGCAAAGATAGGAAATTATTTTTTTTGTCCGCACAATTGAAAGAA
>JBIIQP010000225.1:0-2688 GCA_044341975.1 Crocinitomicaceae bacterium | reverse complement strand
CCTTTTACATCAAATGGCACTACTTATAATGCTGCAGGTGTTTACACAACAACTTCTGTTGGGGCAAATGGCTGCCCAGTTGTTGATTCTGTTGATGTCGTGCAAATCACTCCAATTGCTGTATTTGCAAATGAAACAGCAATTGAAAGTGGAATTATCGAAACAGCAACTATTGGTCAAAGTTACCAATGGATTGATTGTGGATCTCAGGCTAATATTTCTGGTCAAACAACGAACACTTATGCGCCACAGACGAATGGTTCGTACGCAGTTATTGTTGAATTCCCAGGAAATTGTTTTTCTACTTCAAATTGTGTTTTGATTGACTATTTATCAATCGAAGAATCGACTGCAGTGAACTTCCAGGTATATCCAAATCCAAGCAATGGAACGATTCAAATTTCACTTCCTTCGAATGCATCTGCTGAGATAGTTCTAAGCGATATAAATGGAAAAATAATTTATTCCAAAGCACTCGTAGACGGAATGAACACGCTTTCATTACCTAACTTAAATAAAGGAACATACTTTATGTCAGTTAAAACAAATGATACCATTCAACAGCAAAAGATTATTATTGAATAACATTTCTTTATGTTTTAAGAAGGCTATCCTCTTGGATGGCCTTTTTTATTTGTATTTTAAGTACTTTTAAATCTCAATTTAAACAATCGTACACCATGAAAATTGCCTTTTTCATTTCACTTTTCTCATTGACTTTTTCAGCTCTTAGTCAAACATATTGGCAACAAGAGGTGAATTACAAAATCAATGTGAAATTAGATGACCTAAATCACACACTGAGCGCTTTTGAAACATTTGAATACATCAATCATTCGCCAGACCAACTTGATAAATTATACATTCACCTATGGCCAAATGCCTATAGAAATGGGCAAACTGCCTTAGCAAAGCAACAATACAAGGATGGAAAAACGACGTTGCGCTATGGAAGTGATGAAGACAAAGGAAACATCGATTCACTCGACTTCAAAATCAATGGCAGCAAAGTTGAATGGGAATTTGATGCCAAAAATATCGATATCTGTATTCTTCACCTTTCTACACCATTGAAACCAGGGGAAAGACTAACCGTTTCGACTCCTTTCAAAGTGAAAATTCCCTCAGGTGAGATTTCCAGACTTGGGCATATTGGACAATCTTATCAAATTACACAATGGTACCCTAAACCAGCAGTATATGACAAAAATGGATGGAACCCTATTCCCTATTTAAATCAAGGAGAATTCTATTCTGAATATGGCTCATTTGATGTAAGTATTACTTTACCAAAAAACTATGTTGTTGGTGCAACAGGCGATTTGCAAACAGAATCAGAGATTCAGTTTTTAAATGAAAAAGCAGCCGAAACTCAAAAACGAATTGCAGATTTGGTTGAAGAATCAATTAATTCAAAGAAGGAAACAAATTTTCCTCAATCAGATTCGGAATGGAAAACAATTCGCTACACTCAAAAAAATATACATGATTTTGCTTGGTTTGCCGACAAAAGATATGCTGTTTTGAAAGGAGAAGTTGAACTTCCTCGATCTAAAAAAACAGTCACTTCATGGGCGATGTTTGTTCCTAGTAACTCTGAAACTTGGCAGCATGCCATTGAGTACATCAATGATGGTACTTTCTATTATTCAAAATGGAACGGAGACTACCCATACAACCAAGTCACAGCCGTTGATGGAACTATCTCAGCAGGTGGTGGAATGGAATATCCGAATGTTACAGTAATTGGAAGTACGAGCAATAAAGAAGAGTTAGAAATAGTTATCGTCCATGAGGTCGGTCATAACTGGTTTTATGGAATATTGGGTTCAAACGAACGCGTTCACGGTTGGATGGACGAAGGAATGAACACACTGAATGAAGTCCGTTATGTGCAAACAAAGTATCCCAACAATACCCGCATGTCAGATATGGTTTTGGGTGGGAGATTTCATTTCAATGATTTAGATCATCACGACATGGGAGATATTGCATACCGCATGGTTGCATGTTTAGGTGAAGACCAACCATTAGAGACACATTCTGCCGATTTTAGCTCAATGAATTATGGTGTCATCATGTACCAAAAAACAGGTTTGATTTTCTATTATTTGAAAGATTACCTTGGAGAAGAACTTTTCGATAAATGCATGAATGACTATTTCGAAGCATGGAAATTCAAACATCCGCAACCAGAAGACATGAAGGCAACTTTGGAAAAATCCTCTGGTAAAGATTTAAGCTGGTTATTTGAAGATTTAATCAATACAACAAACCACATTGATTATAAATTGAAATGTGTCAAAACGGACGATACGGGCACAACTGTCAAAGTAAAGAATGTTGGTCAAGTGAATGGGCCGATTGAAGTGAATATCTTGAACAATGGAGAAATCACTGAAACTGCATGGTTAGAACCTGGCCAAACAGAAGTATCCATGAAAACTCCGAATGCGCAAGAAGTTGTTATTGATGCTTCAAAAGATATCCCTGAAATCTATAGAGGCAATAACAACTGGCATGCTGAGGGACCTCTTAAGAAAGCAGAACTTTTAAAAATCGAATACTTGATTGGCGATAATGAATCTAAAAACACGACCGTTTTCTGGACACCAATAGTTGCAGGAAATGTTTATGATAAACTCATGGTTGGCGCTGCATTCCACAACATGGGAGTGCCATTCACGA
>JBIIQP010000070.1:0-12246 GCA_044341975.1 Crocinitomicaceae bacterium | reverse complement strand
GGAAGAAATATGGTTTCCGGTATCGGCGAATTTTCTTATTCTCTTTTACCTGAAAAATGTGCGAAAATCAGCAAGATTGGTTTATCCTTAAAATCTTTCAAGTATGATTCTACCGGAAATCTAAGAAAAGCAGAAGGAACCTATACAGCGATTTCACCTTATTGGAATACGAAATTGGGTAAACGAAATAATTCAATTTTCACTCATTCTATTTTGATTCAAGGAATCCTTCGTTACAATTACAACAATGGTTTTACAAAAGATTACCAAGGAGGTTTCCTAAAATATTCTGGCGGAGTGAGTCTTCCTGATCATAAGTTCGCCTTTGCGCTTAGAGGAGATTACTTGAAAGCACAAGATGCCGAATTCAGTCGAGTAACTGCTGAAGCCACCTATCGATTTAGATACCTCAAAAATTCAATGAAGCGTTGGGTGGAGATCCGAGGTTTTGTAGGAGATTATTTAAATTTTGTTCACGCAAACGCTGCAAGTACATACCGTTATGCAATGTCAATGAGCGGAGCAGACGGTGCTCAAGATATTTTCTTTGAAGATTATTATTTTGGAAGAGGACAAATAAGCGGTATTTGGTCACAGCAACGTGCAGAAAATATGGGTGGTTTTAAATCAACTTCTTGGTTTGGCACTAGTACAAACTGGATGGCAACAACCAACTTGTATGCGCAATTACCTCTTCCTAAACTAGGGTTTTTGGGAATTTATGCAGATGCAGGAGCCTTCTACAATGGGGTTAGTGTAAATTCTGCTATAAATACGGGAATTGGTTTACGAATTTCTAAGGTTTTCGGAATATATTTCCCAGTTTGGATGAGTAAGCAACTACAAGACTCTTTTGGGAATTCAAAATATGCGGAAAAAATCAGGTTTTCAATTAAGCTAAACATTGTGAATAAAGGTTTATCCTTTAGTTCGCTTTTGAATTGATTGTAAAGAGGAAAATAATTCACTTCGTTCGAGCGAAAGATAGCCACGCACTGCTTTGAATAGCAGAATGAATGGAATGATTACAAATCGTTTGTCTTTAGGCACTCGCACACCGGAATATTCTAGGTGGTTTGTTTTTGTTACTGAAACTCGTCCCTGTTTTTTTCGCTTTTCATATATGCGGTTAAGTCTTGTCCCAATAACATTGACGCCGAAACGCTCCATAAAGGAAAAACGCAAAGGCATTTTGAGCTTGGCCTTGAAGACAACAGATGGATAAACAACTGTCCCTATGTATACAAAATTCCCGAGTTTGGTCCATGCGGTAAATAAGTCATAAGAACCCATTATTCCATAAGCATAGCGATACATTAGAAGTCTTGTTTCATAGGCTTTATGAAACGTAGACGTGTACTTTTCCCAAGCTAGTTGATCATATCTTCCTTTCACTTTTTCCTCAACCAACAGTTCTGACAACCAAAGACTCTGTTGACCAATTAATTCAAGTCCTGGAGAGAAGAGTGGGTCGAGAAATGCGCCGCTGTCACCCATGAGCGCAACTCCTTGTTCAACTAATTTTTCCGAAACATAGGGCACCTGTTCAATGTGTCGAATTGTGCTCATTTCAGCACCACTAGTCATTCTAGACAATTCTGGATCTTGCTCAATCAACTGCCTGAAATATTCCTCAGCTGAATCAAAATGAATTTTCTGTTTATCAAACATAACCCCTATACTCGTTGTAATGTCATCAAGTCGAATGATCCACCACCAAGAATTTGGACGCATCAAGTGCGTTGTACTGAACTTTCGTAAAGCAATCGCATTGCTATCCCAAAACACATTTTCTGGCGTATCCCACTTCTCATTGGGTTCAATATGTTTGAAATGGGCCATTATCGAACCAGTATGCAAGTCGATGGGGAGATCTTTCCAATTGAGTAATTTAGAAAGAACCCTAGTTCTGCCGCTCGCATCAACTACCCAAGGTGTAGTAATGTGAAAATCATTTTCCAAATAAGAGACATGTACTTTGTTCGATCCATTTCCTCGCTCAAAAAAGATAATTTCAGCTGGACGAAAAACAGAGACACCTCTTTTCTCAACTTCCTCCAAAAGGTCCTGATCAAAAAGTTTCCTATCCAGATGATAGGCCTTAATTCTTCCTGGAAAAGTGGGACTTGCAAACTCAGCTATATCCGTTCTATCCTTACTCAATTGCTCATTGAAGAGAAATCGAATTCCAGATTTTTTAGTTTGTGAACTCAATAGATGGCCTATTCCTTTTTCTTCAAGAATCAAGGCAGTCATGTCAACAACAGATTCTCCTACTTTTTGGGGAAATTCAATGCTGTTCTCAATAATAAGAATTTTAAAAGAAGGATCTTTTTTCAAGATATCCAAACAGAGAAAGGATGCTGATACACCTCCCCCGATAATCACCAATTCAAAATTCAGCTCTTGCCTTGGTTCCATTCTTTTAAACTTATTAATGCCATTAAAATAACAATCATAAATGCCCAAACATAAATCCAACCGGGAAGATCCTCAATTCCCTTGTATCGAAAGAAAAAACCCCAAATAAATAAGAGAAATGTTTTAGTAAGGACCGTCATCCACATGATCAAATGAAAGATTGTTTCCTTCAATGAACAACGATCTACGTGGAACTTCAATTCATCGATAAATTCGTGTGCCGTGCGTGTAATAAATGCCGCAATAAAAAGAGCCAAGGCTTCCCAATGAAACCAATACAAAAGAATCAAGGATAGCTCCATCATCCCTGACGTGAGAATCAAGATTCGATGTGTCTGTAATTCCTTGTCACTTATATCAATTTTCACCAAGCTCGAATGGGTTTTCGCATCCAGCCACCAAACAAACGTAAAACAGGTCGCTGAAATTAATGTTGTAATCGCAAAATAGTGAGGATTCAACTGAATATCCATGGCGAAATTTTAATTACAAGCATTGTTAAGAGGAGCAGTGTACATGTTAAAATATTCATTGTTTGCGTCCATAAAATAGATTCTTTAGGGATTTTCACTTTAGCCAATACAATCGCTCTCCACAAAAAGACAAGTGCCATGACAATCCAATAATTTGTCTCCAACGCAAAAAATAGCGCGCCTAATGAGCAAAGATTTAAAGCATTGAGAATTCGCACCGTATTTTTTATTCCAAACCGAACTGGAAGCGTGTTCATTCCTGAATTCTGATCTTTTTGAATATCTGCTATGTCCCGAATGGAGCTACCAATCATCACTTGAATTGAAGTAAAAAGAAAAAATGCCAAAACAATTGAAGAGGAACAAGAACCAGCCCCCACTAGTATGAGTCCACCCCAAGAAAAACCGATAAAAACATTTTTAAAGTAAAAGATTTTTTTCAATTTGAAATCCTTTTTAATAAAATTCAAAGGAACCGAATACAAGAGTCCAAAAAGACAAATTATAAGCAGTGTATTGATTCTAAAACTGGATAATTGAAAAAAGGCAAAAGGCACAATTACAACAATAAAAAGAAAATAAAAAAAAGTCTGAATGGGCGATTTTAAAACATTTGACACTAACTCATTGTATCCTTTCTGATTGAATTGTGCAAAATCATATCCATAGATTACCAACGTTCCAGATGTACACAGCCCAATTAAAATGGACACTTCTAAAATTGATCTATGAAGGTCAAAAATGCTTCCTGCCAATAAAAGAGAGTTACTAGCAATAATGAATAACGCTATGATCTGACGATTTTTTGACATTGTTTGAATCAAGAAATAGGCAATTGTTGTGTTCTTAATATATCTAAAGTAGCTAAAATTATTCTCCTTTTATTTGTTTTTAGTTTTAAAAAATACTGTTAAAAGTACTGGCAACAACGTAATATCTATAATCATCGCAATAAACAATGTAATACTTATCAGCAAGCCCATATTGAACGCTCCAACGAAACTCGAAAAAATCAAAAGCATAAATCCAGCACAAAGGACTAAGGTCGTAATGATTGTTGCCTTAGCTGTTGTTAAATAAGCTGATTTAAGCGCATATAATTTAGATTTCCCTTTACTTAGTTCATACCGGAATTTTCCTAAAAGATGGATCGTATCATCAACAGCAATCCCGAGTGCAATTGTAAAAATAATTGCCGTACTCGTTTTAAGTTCTATTTGAAAAAATGACATGATTGCTCCAATTATAAACAAAGGAATCAAGTTGGGAATCATAAAAATGATGATCATATTTAGAGAGCGATAAACAATTCCCATCAATAGAGCTAATAAAGCAATTTCAATAGCTAGCCCTTCGACCAAATTGCCGGTAAGAAAACGAATATTCTTATCAAACAAATGAGCTGTGCCAGTGACACGAAACTCAACTTTATTATACAAAGGTGAATTTTCTAAAAATTTATATAACGCCTCATTTCTTTTCTCAATAACAATACTTCCTAGATCAGGGAAATTACCATGCATGCGCGTTACCCTTTCTGAACTGTCCAAAATAGTGCGTATGAGCTTCCCTCCTTTCGAGATCCGCAGCACTTTTCTTATTTGGCGGACTTCACGTTTTGTCTCTGGAATTCTGTAAAACGAATTATCACCAAAATTCGAAGACCTGTGCAGCACTTTTACGGCACCGACCAAAGATGTTTTAATCTCTGCTCCATAAGTTGATTCGATGTAATTCTCTATGCGGTCAAGTTCAGTCAATACAGTTGGATCCCATATATTTAAATTTTGATCTTTAATGGTTACAGCTAATTCAAAAGGCCGTATACCACCATAGTGAGCATCTAAATAATTACAGTCTTTTTTGATTGGATCATTGTCTCGCAAATCATCCATGAGGTAATTATTATTTCGAATGTAAAAGAGTGCACCGAAACATACAAAAGTCAAGACACCATATATCGCAATTATGCGCGATCTTTTTCGAAGGATTTTAATGTACCAAGAACGCAAGTACTTTTGCCAGAAACCTTTTTCGTTTGACTGATTAATAATTTTAGGCGATGGAAACAGATAGAACATTGCCGGTAATAGGACCATCGTAATAACGAAAGCAATGACGACACCAAGTCCGGTCACTAAACCAAAAACCTGAATGGGCTCCATCTCAACAAAGTATAACGTTGCAAAACCAATTGCTGTTGTAACTGAGGTCAAAAAGGCTGAAAATCCAACTTCCTTGATGGTGATAGAAATTGAATCCACTTTGGTCATTCCAGCGCGCAAAGCGTCTAAATACCTTGAAACAACATGTATGACATCCGACATTGCCACAATAAATAAAATTGTAGGTAATGTAATTAATAAGATATTGACTGGAATTCCTAACCACCCCATTGCACCGAGTAAGGAGGCTGTGGATAGAGCAATCACGATAGAGGGAATCATAACGCCCCAAAATGATCTGAATGTGAAAATCAAAAACAAAACCACCATTAAGCCGCTAAGAGCAAGAAAAAAGAACATTTCGTGAACCATTTTTTCGACATATAATTTTTGTCCTATGGTCCTGCCAGCAATATGAACAGCTTCAAAATGATAACCGTCAATTAATTTTTGAAGTTGCGCCAGCATTACATCGCTTTTTTCTTTCAAAATGTAATCTTCATGACGGATATAAATACAGACTGATTTTGCATCCTTAGCGATGAGTGAATTGACTAATTCTTTTGACTCAAACACATGAATTGAATCTTTTTTCAAATCGCCATTCAAATGAATAAAAGGATCAGAAATTCTTCCTCCGAACGGTAAAATTTTTTCGTTTTTCACATTGGTAATGGACGCGACCAACGTTACGTAAGGCAACTTTTGTTCAATAGCTTTTGATAAATCAGCTACTTGATATAAAAAATTATTATTGAACACCCCTTTTTTTCGCTCAATGGCAACCAGCAAGAAATCATTGTCAGACTCAAATTTCTTTCGGTGCTCTCTAAAAAAAATGGATTCTTGATCGTTTTCTGGGAAAAATTTTTCGAAATCATAATCAAATTTCAAATCCTTGATGCCAGCACTTAATAAAATAGACCCTAACGTAACGGCAATAAAAATGAACCAAGCCTTTTTAAAAGCATTTGGTTGATTGTAATTGAAAATCCAGAAGTTCATGGCGAACTAAGTTAAAGAGTAAAATCTATTCTGTATCGATAACTTGAAAATCCTCGCTGTTACCATTTTTTTTAAAAACAAATCTATAATACGCCAGTGAACCAATAATGTAATAAACGCAAAGTGCTATAATTGGCAATGCAAGGACAGCGAAAGAAAAACAAAAAGCCAAATAAACAAGGAAAGGTAGAATGTGAACGATAATTGAAAATCGTTTCAACCATAATTCCTCAACAAGATAACTAATCAAAATTGCCGGAAAACTGAAAAGCATACTCATTATTAAAGAAATAATAAAGACAGCAAGATAACCGCTTAAATCATATGATTCATTGACATTATTTTGAATAGAGACAATTTCCAAAAAAAAGATTACAGTATTGATTAAAGATCCTATCAATCCAATAGCGAACCAGGTTTCAATATAACCTTTCATTTTATCAGATATATTCAGACAATTCTAACCAACGATCTGATATTTGCTCAAGTTTAGATACTACTTCGGCCAAACGATTTCCGGATTTCATAATATCCTCATTGGATATAGTTGGGTCAGATAATTTTATAGTCAATGTGTTTTTTTCAGATTCCAAGGATTCCATATCCTTCTCTATCTGCTTAAATTCTTCCTTTTCTTTAAATGATAGCTTTTTCTTTTCAATGGATTTATCTGAAGAATTCGAAAGCTGTGTCACTTTCACTGTTTCAGCAGGTGCACCGTCTTTCTCTTCTTGCTTCTCTTTTTTGTAATCAACGGCCGTTTGTTTTCTGTATTCCGTATAATTACCTATGATATCTTTTATCGCTCCATTTCCTTCAAAAACGAATAAATGATCGACCATCTTATCCATAAAATAACGATCGTGCGATACAACTATCAAACAACCCTCGAATGTTCTCAGGTAATCTTCCAAAACCCCCATTACAAAGATGTCCAAATCATTGGTAGGCTCATCGAGAATTAAAAAATTAGGGTTCGACATCAACACTGTCATCAATTTAAGACGTCGTTTTTCTCCTCCGCTCAGTTTGTGCACAAAGTTGTAGTGCATGGATCGGTCGAAAAGAAATTTCTCCAAAAATTGTGCGGCCGACATTTGTTTACCTTTTTCTAAAGGAATAAATTCAGCAATATCTCGAATAACGTCAATCACTTTTTTATCCTCATCAACTTTGATCAATTCTTGCGAATAATATCCAAAAACAACCGTCTCACCAGTAACAACTTTACCTTTATCCGCTTCTTCTCTGCCCTGAATAATATTCAAAAAGGTTGATTTTCCGGTTCCATTATTACCAACTATTCCAAGACGTTCCTTGCGCTGAAAATTGTACGTAAAACCATCCAAAATGACTTTATCACCAAAAGATTTACCAACCTTGTGTAATTCCAAAATCTTGGAACCCAATCGCTCCATTTTGACGGGAATATCAATTTCATCTTCATCTATGCGCTGACTAGCAACCTTCTTGATGTCTTGAAATGAATCTACACGTGCTTTTTGCTTCGTTCCTCGCGCTTTAGGTTGACGACGAATCCAGTCTAATTCTTTCTTAAATGTATTTCGTGCCTTATCAATTGTAGATGCTAATTGTTCCTGTCGCTCAGCTTTTTTCTCGAGGTAATAAGAGAAATTCCCTTTGTATTTGTAGATAGTTTTATCTTCCAACTCGAATATCGTATCACACACTACTTCCAAGAAATAGCGGTCGTGAGTTACCATCAAAATGGTGGATTTAGATTTCGAAAGGTACTCCTCCAACCATTCAATCATGTCTAAATCCAGGTGGTTAGTGGGCTCATCTAAAATTAAAAAGTCAGCTTCTGCAACCAATACTTGAGCCAGCGCCACACGTTTCTTTTGTCCTCCGGAAAGACTTCCAATTAATAAATCCGTATTATCAAGCTTAAGAACTGAAAGTATTTGATTCACCTTCACTTCCATATCCCATGCATTCAGTTCTGTCAATTCATCGTAGCATGCATGAATCGCTTCCTCATTGCCTTCACGCAAAGCTTGATTGTATTTTTTTACAATTTGTAATTCAGGTAAGTCATGTGAAAAAACAGCTTCCAAAATGGTATGATCATCATCAAGGTTTTCACTTTGCTGCATGAAGGCAACTCTGATATCATTTCGATACACAACTCTCCCGCTGTCATATGGTTCCATTTCCATCAAGCAACGAAGAAGGGTCGTTTTACCATTTCCATTTTTTGCAACAATGGCTACTTTCTGACCCAGATCGATTCCGAAAGAAACGTCTGAAAAAATAACACGATCACCAAATGACTTGGTGAGATTTTCAACTGAAAGATAATTCATGAATTAGCGGATACGATCGACTGAATCGATCAAAGTCTTGTCTTTCTTTATGCCTCTTTGGGCAAGAAAAACAAGAAGTGTGGAGATAAAAATTAAATAGGATCCAAAGCTATATGTAATTGAACCATAAACAAATGAAAGAAGTATGATGGATGCTGTCAATGCAATTGAAACATATAAAGACAACTTAACCATTGCCAGCTGTCTTTTAAGGTTTTTAAAATTCATTAAACTAATAATCAACAATGCAACAAACAAAATCCCCAAAATATAGAGAGGAAGAGAAGGGTGGGCAGTGAGCTCTTCTTTACCTTCTGCACGGAAATACAAACCACAAGACGAAAGTTCAATTTCGCCATCTTCCACCGAGAAAGATGCGACTTTTATTCCAGCGGTGACAATCGCAATACATAATATGGCAAGTCCCAAAAAAACTGATTGAATGCGTTGAATCATAATAATCAAAAGAATTTCATTGCAAAGATAATGTTTAAGTCTATGAGGAATCCATTTTCATTTTATGGATTTTGAACCGATTTACAATCAAAGTGTAAAAACTAAAAAACAGTGTGATGAAAAAGTTTCGAATTGATGAACCTTGCCATGAAAATTGGGCTGGTATGACTCCAACAGAAAAAGGAGCCTTTTGTATGAGTTGTTCAAAACAAGTACATGACTTCACCAATAAATCCAACGAAGAAATTAAAAGAACCTTTCACGAGATGACAGAAAAATCAATTTGCGGAAGAATCGGAACTAATCAATTAGAAAGTCTCAACAATCAATTTAGCTATTCTCAAATTAGTTCTAATTATCAACTAAATAGAGCCATGTTATTTGCATTGCTTGTTGTCTTTGGATTGAATTTATTTAGTTGCAGCGATGAGAAAGGCGCAAAAAAGATTATTGAAATGCAAGCTCAAGTTGAGCAAGTAATGCAAAAGAATGAAATCAAAGAAAAAAACTCCTTTGAAGAAGAAATTGAAAATGTTTCAAGAAATGAATTTTCCGTTTCTCAAACAACCGATTGTGAAGAACCTGTAAAGATGGGAGAAATTGCACTAAATTCTGAAGAAATTGGATTTAACAAAGAAAATGAAAATAAAAACTTCGCTATGGGAAAAATGGTGTCACCATATATTGATTTAAAAACTATCGATACCATCAGCTATGAAAACGCAGAATTTGAAACTACCAATGAATCTATCCCAACGAAATTTGAATCTAAAATTTTTCCAAACCCTACTTCGGGAACCACGAAAATTGAAATACAAATACCAAAAAGTATTTTTGGAGAGCTAGATCTATATGATTTAAGTGGTAGAAAACTAATTGAAATTCATTCAGGAAGAATTGCCAGTGGAACTTTTACAAAAGAATTTGATATGACTTTTCTTCCTACTGGAACCTACCTTGTTATAATAAAATCACGGAACTACAATGAGAGTTTACAGGTCATCAAATTATAACTGATTCGCTTTTGACCTCAGGTAAAAATCTAGCAGGACAATAGCAGCCATCGCTTCAACAATAGGCACTGCTCTTGGCACAACGCAAGGATCGTGTCTACCTTTCCCTGATATATCAACTTCTTCTCCAAATGAATTAATGGTAGCCTGATTTTTCATAATTGTAGCTACAGGTTTGAAAGCCACACGAAAGTTGATTGGCATTCCATTTGAAATTCCGCCTTGAATTCCGCCACTATAATTTGTTTGTGTTGAACCATCTGAATTAAAAATGTCATTGTGCTCTGAACCTTTCATGCCGACCGCATCAAAACCGGCGCCGAATTCAACTCCTTTAACTGCATTGATTGAAAACATAGCTTTCCCCAATTCTGCATGCAGCTTATCAAAAACCGGTTCTCCCAAACCAACAGGCACATTTTTAACCACACATCTAACACATCCTCCGATCGTGTCACCATTTTTTCGCACTTCGCGAATCAATTCTTCCATTTGTGAAGCCATTGAGTCATTGGGACAACGAACAGGATTTGATTCAATGCTTTCATTGGAATAAAAATCATACGAATGAAATCTTATTTCACCAACCTGGTCAACATACGTTGAGAAATCAATGCCTATAGATTTTAAAATTTGCTTCGCTATAGCGCCAGCAACTACCCTACAAGCTGTTTCTCGTGCGCTTGACCTTCCTCCACCTCTATGATCTCGAATACCATATTTTTTTTCATATGTAAAATCAGCATGGGAAGGCCGAAAAGCTGAATCATTGTGATCGTAATCCCTAGAACGCTGGTCTTCATTCTTAATGATAAATCCAATTGGTGTTCCCAACGTCTTGCCATCCATTATTCCCGATAGAAACTGCACTGTATCTGATTCTTTTCTTTGGGTTACAATGGAGGATTGACCGGGTTTTCTGCGATCAAGTTCCATTTGAATAGCATTTAAATCCAACTGAAAATTGGACGGTACACCATCAATAACTCCACCAATCGCAACCCCATGAGATTCACCAAAAGTTGAAAGTTGAAATATTTTACCGTATATTGAACCAGACATAAAACAAATTTAGGATGTTCTATTGATTTCCAACGCAAATTGTTTTTTAAATAATTTTGGAACCTTTGGGACTGTTTTTCGTAAATCGCTTTAAATACAGAGTTATGAAATTTCTTTTTCCATTAATGATTTTAGTTCTTTTATCCAGCCTCTCATGTGGAAAAAAAGCGGTTGAAATAGATCCTGAATGGGCGAAAGAATGGACTAGTTCATATTTTGACCAGAAATACAAATTAATAATTAAGCCTAATGGTAGAGCTACATTTACAAACAATAACGGTAGCTTTAGTGGATTCGCTAGAATCAAACAGAATACACTTACAGTTGGCAGAGGAAAATTTTTAATCACGCAATATCCAACTTATTTTGGACCTCCGTTGAACAGATGGAGCATTGAGGTTAATAATATTCAATACTGCAATTATCCCTAAATTATTGGCAGATTGCCTCTTCTGTAGCTTTAAGAATTATCCTAACCTCTTCTAAAGTAGGTGCTTCTGCGTAGGTTCTTAAAACTGGTTCTGTTCCGGAAGGACGTATCATCATCCAACGATCGTCATCAAAGAAATACTTAAATCCATCAATCGTTTTTATTTCTTTCACTTCATAATTACCAAACGATTTGTAATTATCCGCTTTGCAATTTGCAATAATTTTTTGTTTCAATTCTTCAGTAATGTGAAGGTCATTGCGCTCAAATTTAAATTCACCCACAATTTCATAAACTTCATCAATTAACTCGTCTAGGGACTTACCTGACTTAGCCATAAATTCCCAGATGATTAATCCCATCCAGATACCATCACGCTCTGGAATGTGACCTTTAACTGCAATGCCACCAGATTCTTCACCACCAAGCAATACATCATCATCTACCATTATTGAAGCAATTTCCTTGAATCCAATTTTTGTAGTTTGAATCTCCAAACCATAATGCTTACACATTCTTTCGACACGCGGTGTCACAGAAAAAGCAATCACTACTTTGCCCGTCATTTTCTTGTATTTCACCATGTAATGAATCAACAATAGAATAATGTGGTGTGAATCGATGAAATCACCTTTCCCATTGTACAAGCCTATTCTATCTGCATCTCCGTCAGTTGCAAGTGCACAATCGATGTTTCCTTTTTCTTTCAAGAAAGCCTCCAATTGTTTTAAATTTTTTGCAATTGGTTCTGGCGCTTGACCTTCAAATGATGGATTGTAATCGCAGTGTAAAAAAGCCGTTTCCGGTAAAATTCGCTTCAAAACATTTTGACCCGCACCATACATTGCGTCATAAGCGAGCTTCAAACCTGAATTTTTAATTGCTTCCAAATCA
>JBIIQP010000153.1:0-6291 GCA_044341975.1 Crocinitomicaceae bacterium | reverse complement strand
TCCTGAAATCCTAGAAAAAGTATCTAGCGTTGAATTTTTCTTATACTCCTCTTGAATTTCAACTGGAACAAAAACATAAGGCCCGCCGGAAATCTCCTGAAAATCAAGTGTTTTCTCATGTTCTGATCGACGAATTACTTCTATTAATTTAGCCTCAGCATGGCGTTTTCTTTTTGTCTCAATTTTTGCTTTCACCAATTGCCCTGGAAATGCATTGTCAACAAAAACAACGTAAGACCCTTCATCTGTTGGAATTCTTGAAATTCCACGTCCACCAAAAGCGTAGTCATGAATTTCTAGTTCAACAGTATCTCCCCGATGGAACATTTGTAAGAAAATTTAGATTTATAGAAACGAAAGTTGTTTTTAAATCATCCCTCTGATGATTCCTTTATCAGATCCTTCAACAAAATCAAGAATTAATTGGCGAATAGCGGATTCAGCCATATTTTCTTTAATCGCTTCAATTCCTTTTGTGATATTGTTGTTTTGAACGTAAAGTATGCGGTAAATATCTTCTATTTCTCTGACTTCTGAGTCGGAATAACCTCTTCTTCTAAGTCCAACAGAATTGACACCCGCAAACGTAAGTGGTTCGCGAGCAGCTTTTATAAATGGTGGAATGTCTTTACGGATAAGGGATGCGCCTCCAATGAACGTATGCGCACCAATGCGTGCAAATTGTTGTGCAGCAACCTTTCCTTCTAATATTGCAAAATCATCAATTAAAACATGACCAGAAAGCCCGACATAACTAGCAAGAATAACATTGTTGCCAATCTGACAGTCATGAGCGACGTGCACGTAAGTCATCAACAAACAGTTATCTCCGATAGATGTCTTCCACTTATCTTTTGTACCTCTATGAATCGTAACACATTCGCGAATCTTGGTGTTATTTCCAATCTCGACAGTGGTGTATTCTCCTTCAAATTTTAAATCTTGCGGAATAACGCCGATTACAGCCCCTGGAAAAATTTCACAATCTTCTCCGATTCTGGTACCTGGATAGATGGTAACATTAGGATGGATTTTTGTTCTGGCACCAATTACTACATCATCATAAATAGTAGAAAATGGTTCAACAATTGCACCATCACCGATGGTGGCGCCTGATGAAACGTGTGCCAAATTACTTATCATACCTATACTTTATCTTTAATTACCTGAGCAAGCATTTCTGCTTCCATCACGACTTTACCATTTACATACGCTCTTCCTCCCATCTCTACGAGACCGCGGCGAATTGGTGAAAGTAAAAATAATTCAAAAACAAGCGTATCTCCAGGCAAGACTTTCTGCTTAAACTTCACTTTATCAATCTTCATAAAGTAAGTCGAATAAAGGTGTGGTTCATCTACTTTGCTTAAAGCAAAAATTCCACCAACCTGCGCCATTGCTTCAATTTGAAGCACTCCAGGGAACACGGGATTACCAGGGAAATGACCTGTAAATATAGGCTCATTCATGGTCACATTTTTCACCCCAATAATCGACTCCTCATGTATTTCCATGATCTTGTCAACCATTAAAAATGGAAAACGATGAGGCAACATTCTTTCGATGTCGTTAATATTGTAAAGCGGCTCTTTCGTTAAATCGAACTTCCTTCCTTCTTTTTCTTGCTTTTTGATCTGTTCTTTCAGAACTTTTGCAAATCGAACATTTCCTGAATGACCTGGTCGAGCTCCTAAAATATGAGCTTTAATTGGTCTGCCAACCAATGCAAGATCCCCAACTATATCTAAAAGTTTATGTCGAGCTGGTTCATTTTCAAATTGAAGTTTGGTGCTATTCAAAACACCAATGCCATCAACAGAAATATTCAGATTCTCCTTGCCAAGTAATTTCGCTAAACGACTTAATTCCTCTTTTGACACATCTTCTCGATCTACCAAAACAATTGCATTGTCTAAATCACCTCCTTTTATAAGGTTGTTTGTAGCTAAAAACTCAAGTTCTCTTAAAAAGACAAAAGTTCTGCAAGGCGCAATTTCGGTATTGAACTCGCTAATATTATACATTGAAGCATGCTGCGTACCCAATACTGGCGATTTATAATCAACCATCACAGTAATTCGGTAGTTTGAATCTGGAACAGCCAAAAACTCAATTCCTTTATCGGTATCTTCCCACGGAATATTTTCAGTCAGAATAAAATAATCGCGCTCAGCTTCTTGATCTTGATAGCCTACCTCCTCAATTGCTCGAACAAACAACAAGGAACTTCCATCCATAATTGGAACTTCAGGTCCATCCAACTTAATCAATGCGTTGTCCACTTGACAGCCATACAAAGCTGCTAAAACGTGCTCGGTAGTATATACTCGTGCTCCTTTAAACTCGAGAGTTGTCCCTCTATCTGTTGCTACAACCAAATCTGCATCCGCTTTAATTATTGGTTCGCCCTCTAAATCAGTTCGCTGAAATTTGTATCCGTGGTTATCCGGTGCGGGACAGATCTCTAAATTGACTTTTTCACCTGTATGAAGTCCAATGCCTTGTAGTTTAATGGCAGCCTTGAGTGTTCTTTGCTTTTCAGCCATGCAGCTTATTCTTTTTTGGTTAGTTCTTTGATTTTTTTATCTAATTCCTGGATTTTATTCAGAATGAATGGCAGTTTTCGGAACCCGAAATACGATTTTTTGAAGTCATCCAGCGGAATCCCAGGAGACCCCATTAAAGTATCTGCTTTTTTCACACTGGATGGGATACCTGATTGTGCAACAATCTTAGTGCCGTCTGCTATGTGCAAGTGACCGCTTATTCCAGCTTGTCCACCCACCATTACATGCTTGCCTAATTTTGCCGAACCTGCTACCCCTACTTGCGCAGCCAAGGCTGAATGATTTCCAATTTCTACATTGTGTGCAATCTGACAGAGATTGTCAATCTTGGCACCCTTGCGAATAATGGTTGATCCCATCGTAGCGCGATCAATTGTAGAATTTGAACCTATCTCCACATCATCTTCCACGATTACATTACCGATTTGAGGAACTTTTGAAAAAACTCCATTTTCGTCAGGAGCAAAACCAAAACCGTCAGCCCCAATAATGACTCCTGCATGGATAATGCAATTCTTTCCAATCTTGCAATCTGCATAAACACTTGCACCCGGGTGAATGATTGATCCATCTCCTATCTCCACATTTTCACCGATGTATGCATTGGGATAAATACTGACATTCTTCCCAATTTTAGCATTATCACCAATATAGGCAAACGCTCCAAGATACAAACCTTCAGCTAATTTAGCAGACTCGGCTACAAATGATGGTTGTTCAATTTTCGGTTGCTTCTTGTTCATTTGAGAATAAACTTCAAGCAGTTTCGCAAAACATGCATAGGCATCATCCACTTTCACAAGTGTCAACGAATCTGGCAATGCTTTCGCGGGAACAAAGGTTTTATTTACGATACAGATACTCGACTCCGTAACATAAATATGCTCCTCGTACTTTGGATTGGAAAGAAAGGAAAGCGTACCCGACTGACCCTCTTCAATTTTTGCTAACCCAGACACTTTAACATCCGGATTCCCCGCTATTTCACCGTTAAGGATACCTGCTATTTGCTCAGCCGAAAATTCCATCGTTCAAAATTAAAAAAACATCCTCTTTTAATCCGAGAATGACGTGTGTTTTATCAACATCGTTGGTTGAATAGTCAACGACACTCCGATTTAAATGGTAAATCAAACGAAATAACATTGATTTTATTCTTGTACCAAACCGATTGACATCCGATTAACCGCCCCTGCTTATCCTTGAATTCGATATATTGCTCCACTTTGGGCTTTGATGCATAATTTGTTTTCGCGAAATTGATTCGTCCAGACTTTTTTATGTGCCTTAACACCTCTCGTGGGTTCGCAATTTTAAGAGCCGATTTTTGGCACGTCAACAATTCTGTTGAATCCAAAAACACAAGGTCATCATCTTTTGGAAAAAATGCGATAACACCTTTTCCAGTTGTGGTATTCTTTATTTTCGCTGCTTTCTTTTCTGAAAAATGCACTTCAGACAAAAAGCTCTCATTTGGCAAGGTAAAGAAAAGATCCAATTGTTCTCCATTCTTCATTTCCTTTTGAATCAAATAAACTTTTGGATTGGTTTGTTTGCGACTTTCTGAAAAATCAACATCGCCGTCATTCAATAATTCTACAACATCTTTTTCGCGATAACCACTCGCTTTCAATGCCTCCAATTGCGCATCCGGAATGACTATCAAACGCTCTAGAATACTGTTTTTAACACGATTTGACGGAAGCCATGAACAACCACGGTTTTGAAAAAAGAAAAAGACAAAAAGCAATCCGAAACCAAATCCGATCCCATAATACTTCAACCTCCTGACAAATGATTCCATGATTTTAATTATAAGTGACTCTTATTCAAAAAAAGAGCCGCCCTTGATGTGGAGCGGCCCGATATAAACTTTGTTATTTCTTAAAGTATTGCGTCTAATTTAGCGGTCAACTGAGCCTTTGGCACAGCACCAACTGATTTATCAGCAACCTCACCATTTTTAATGAACAAAATGGTAGGAATATTGCGCACACCGAACTGAGCAGAAACTCCCGGGTTGTTATCAACGTTTACCTTTCCGATGAGTGCTTTCCCTTCGTATTCAGTATACATTTCTTCGATTACCGGTCCAATCATGCGGCACGGACCACACCATTCTGCCCAAAAATCAACTACTACCGGTTTATCTGATTTCAACACAACTTCTTCGAAGTTTTGATCTGTAATTTCTATAGCCATAATCTTCTTTATTTTAAAATAAACGCCAAAAGGCGATGCAAAATTAATTCATTTTATCCTTGTTCAACTTCTTTGCCAATGTTTTTTCGATGACAATATGTCAGTTATTTAATTTTGAATTGTTAATCTTTTCATTGTTTTCTGATTATCAGATTTCAAACAATAAAAATAATCTCCATTAGGCAGCTCTTCCGATTGAAAACGAACGATATACCCACCATTTTTAGCATCCAATTCTTTTAAAACTCTATTCACCGTCAAATCTTCATTTAAGAGCTCAATGGTCACCTTCTTTTCGAATTCAGTGGTGAAATATATTTCCACCTCACCATTCGCTGGATTATTTTCTACACTGTAAAGCACACAGTAGTCTTTCGGGGCGACTCCTCCCTTCCCTAAATACCCTAACAATTTCCGATAGGCAATAATGATTACCACGATAGCAAGAGAAACGCACAGAATACCAATTAAAATTTTTGGAATTGAAATACCAAGTAACAACATATTATAACGAGATTAGTCCTTCGATTTGGGCAGCTTTGACATATTTTTCAAGAATTGAATTTACGTCCAACATTAATTCTTTTGCGCTCACGCTAATGTATTTTCCTGTTCGCGATGGATGCAATACTAAATCCGCACCATCATTGAATAAAGCCGTTACCTGAGCCACTTTTTCAGATTCATTTGGAACAATAAATTTAAACATATAGACATCAGGCCACTCCTGCAACTCAAGCTGTATTTTTAATTTTTCTAATACAGGGTCCATTTTAAAACATTTTATTCAAACGATGCAATCTAACAGATTCTTTTTTCAACATGTCAGTTGAAGATGATTTGTCATACAACAAGTCTGTAAAAGTAACAATTCCCATTGCATTAAATCGTTGCATTTCTTCCAATAACGTCATTGGATCCGGTTCTACTGAAAATTTAACATCTGCATTCAAATCAGGAAAATCTGGCCATTTTGATGTAAAATCCTTAAAATGAATTAAAAATTGATTCACGCTAACAGAAACTGCAACCAAACTTGTGCATGCCGACAACTGCTTCTTCCACTCATTTTTAAGTTTCTCAAATTGAGCAACCCAATCCCGAAAAATATCAGTTTCATTTAAGCTCCATTTCGAGTCAATAATGAAGGTTTGCTCGCTAAAACCGAGAACCTCTGCCGCTAAAATAACCTTTTGCATTTTTTCGATTCGCGCAAAAAAAACTTTTGGCACAATCGGTTTTGTTAAGAAAAATTGCTTTTGATCAAATAAGACAAGTTCGTAGGCATCATTTAAATCGTCGGCATCTTGGTGACTCAGAAACACATTTGCCTCTAACTCGGTCATGATTTATGCCCATTGTTTTTGCGCATACGAATATTCAAGAATTCAACAACCAAGGAATAAACCATGGCAAAATAAATATATCCCTTCGGAATATGCTGACCAAAAGCCTCTGCAACAAGAATCACCCCAATCGTAACTAAAAATCCTAAAGCTATCATTTTGATCGTTGGACGGTT
>JBIIQP010000112.1:0-8672 GCA_044341975.1 Crocinitomicaceae bacterium | reverse complement strand
ATCTGAAATTGGTTTTGCAAAAAGCATCATGACGATCATGGATACTACAACTGAACTATAGATAATAATGATAGGATTGTGACCGGTGTCTTCTTGCAAATCATTTGTCATCCCAATTGCGGTGATAATGGAATCAAAACTAAACACCACATCCACCAAGACAATTTGCATGATAACACTTCTCAAGCTACCCTTTTCCTTTCCTCCTTTAATTTCATCTCCAGCAATAGAGCTGTGCATTTCAACCGTACTCTTGTAAATCAGGAACAATCCCCCTAGCAACAGAACAAGGCTCTGAACATTAAACTTTTTCAAGAGATCAATTTGGATATTGGGAAATAGCGGGTCTGTGAATTGCATAATCCAAGCCACGCCAGCCAAAAGCAATAGTCTTACGATAAGAGCCATTGACAAACCAAAATTTCGAGACTTGCGCTGATCTTTCAGTGATAACTTGTCCGTAATAATTGAGATAAAAATGATGTTATCAATCCCAAGCACAATCTCCAAAAGAGAAAGTATTAAGAAATAAGTAAGGCCTTGAACGGATAGTATCGCTTCAAAAAATTCCACAGTAAAATTTTGACGCAAAAGTAAGGATTTTCGAATGTTTATACTTTCAAAAACTGAAAGAATTCTTCTAAAATTTCGCTATTACTTTCTGTCGGCGTAAAAATCTCAAGTAATTTTGCACGTCCACCTTGCTCCTTCTCATAAAACGTAAGCATTTGACTCTCAATTTCATCAATTGATTCAGCGCGCAAATAATCTAAATGAAAAGTGGCTGCAATACCTTCTGCAGAATAATGATGTTGTGCTTCAAAATAAGTCTCTAACTGCGCTGATTTATCTGGACCTGGAATAATCCGAAAAATGCCTCCCCCACCATTATTGATTAAAATAATTCTTAAAAATGGTGATAAGTATTTGTTCCAAAGACCATTGCTGTCATAAAAGAATGATACATCTCCCGTAATCAACACATGCAAATCATCCGGCTTAGCGTGTGCTGCACCCACAGCAGTGCTGGTACTTCCGTCAATTCCACTTGTTCCTCTGTTCGACCAATAACGCACCCCTTTAATTGGATCAAACAATTGACAATAGCGCACTACAGAGCTATTTGCCATATGCAAATGTGCGGGTTCAGGCAAATAATCTAATAACGTATAAAAAACAGAAACATCCGAATATCGTGCAACTTGAAAAAATGCTTGAATTTTGTGTTTTGACAAAAGGTCTAATTGCCTCCATTTAGCACCGTAATTCGACTTTGATCGAGGATAATCCAATTGATTAAGATTCTTAAAAAATGAAAATGCATCCGTGATAAAAGTATGTGAGAGCGACTGATACGTATCCATATATGGAAACGAATGTCCAACCCGCCAGTGCTGCTTCGGAGGATTTTTCCTAAGAAAGGCCTTGATCCTCTTTGATACAACCGCACCTCCAACAGTAATCAACAATTCTGGGCAATAAGCATCCAATTCTTCCTCCTTCATCCTATTCAATGCACGATCGATACAATGCACAAACGATACATCAACAGCATTTGAAGTGTTTTCAACTAAAACAGCGACAGAACTATCATTTGCAAATGCTGTTAATTCTTTCACAAATGCTGGGTCGTGATCCATTTGACCAACAATCAGTAATTTTCGCTCAAGCTGCATGCTGTTTTCAACCCAATTCCTGTCGTTTGATGAAAATTGAAAACCTCCATCTACTGAACGAATCAATTTCGGAATTCCGGCTGAATATTCTACCTTGTTGTAAAGGGGCTCATTCAACGAAATATTAAAATGAATTGGCCCTTTCCAATTTCCATTTCCTTCATTAAAGGCAATAGAAGTTTCTCGCTCCAAATACCATTTCTCGGTAGGTAATGAATATTTTTCTGAAAGATTTACTGAATATCGGATGTGTGAATCAAAAACATTCTGTTGCCTAATTGTTTGACCATCCCCTTGATCCACCCATTCCTGCGGACGATCCGCGGTAATGACAACAAGCGGAATACATTGATAAAATGCCTCAGCAATTGCAGGATAATAATTTAAAACGGCTGAACCAGAAGTACACACAACACCAACAGGTCGACCTAGTTGTTGTGCCATCCCCAATGCAAAGAAAGCAGCACTTCGCTCATCATGGATTACCCTACAAATGACATCGGGATGTTCATCAAATGCAATAACTAATGGTGCATTTCTTGAACCTGGAGAACAAACCACCTGCAGCATTCCGTGAGCCACGCATTGATCTACAAAAAGGCTAACTGCATTTTTATCCGATGATATCATTGATCAAATCTAATTGTTTGAAGCACGTTGAGCAAGGTTTTGCTTTTATTTTCTGTTTCATTCCATTCATTTTCAAGAATAGAATCTTTCGTGTAACCACCACCAACAAATAAAAAACCTTCATTACCAAACCATTTACTGCAGCGTAAATTCACATAGAGACATGCAGCATTTTTGTTTAAATAACCTATTACACCGGCATACAATTCGCGATTGTGAGCTTCTGTATCCTGAATCACCTTAATTGCTTTGTTTTTCGGCGTACCACAAACCGCTGGAGTTGGATGAAGTTTGCCTAAAACCTCAGCAACACTTTTATTTTGCAATTCAAAGGAGATTTCTGTCTTTAAATGCTTCAATGGGCCTGCAAACTCTTCAATTGGCAAGCCTGTATATATACAACTTAATCCCAATGAATTTAACTCTTTTGAAATATATTCAGTCACAATTTCTTGCTCCCTGTATTCTTTTTGTGACCAGGGGACACTACTTGATTTTTCGCGCGTACCTGCCAGCGAAACGGTCTTTGCTTGATTATTTTCAACTGTCAATAGCTTTTCAGGTGAAGCACCTAGCCATGTGCCAAGAATTGGATCCTGAAAACAGTACACAAATGCCGATGGATACTTTTTCTCAAGTAATTTAAAAGCTTCTATTAAATCAAAAGAAGACAATTGAACTGTTTTTACCCGGGAAAAAACAACTTTTTCTACTTCATTATTTTGCAATGCTCCCAAAACGCAATACCCCATCTTTAGATATTCATCTTTCTGAATGGAAACAGGTTTTACAACTTCATATTCGAAGGCAATTGATGACTCACTTTCTGAATATTGATAAAGGTTTTCGCCGAGAAAATCACTTACAATAAATCCATTTGCGATTTCAAAATTCTCAATTCGGACAAACGAACCTACTTTCTCTACAATAGACTGATCCGGAAACCGATATTTTAAGAACGATTTCAAATTATCGCTGAAGAATCATCACTGTTAATCTTCCCGTACATACAAGTTTATTTGTAGATTGATCAAAAATATCTACCTGCCACAGATGAGTCTTCCTTCCGGCATGCACAATTTTACCAATTGCTTTAACACTTCCACTTTTTACAGAACCAACATGGTTTGCATTTACTTCTAAACCAACAGGATATTCTTTCGTTAAATCCAACAAAAGCGTTGAACCCATAGAACCGATACTTTCAATAAGCGCGGCACTTGCGCCGCCATGCAACAAACCCATTGGCTGATGCGTTCGATGATCCACCGGCATGGTAGCCACCACAAAATCATCACCGATTTCAACACACTCAATACCGAGTTGTTCCATTAAAGTATTTCTATTAAAAGAATTTGCTTGTTCAAGGGATATTTTGCGCGATAACATGTAACAAAAATAGCGAAAAGATCTGCTATGATTCTATCGTTTGAATGATTGATCATTTAATAAACGAAGGAAATATTTATACTTTTGCTTTATGACAACACAAACAGTCGATCTAAAACCATTCAACACCTTTGGAATAAGCGCTAAAGCTGCCAAATTTGCGCGCTTTTCTAGTATTCAAGAGCTAAAAGATCAACTCAACAATCTAAACAACCAAGAATTACTCATCCTCGGTGGCGGTAGCAATGTTTTGTTTACGAAGGATTTTAATGGTTTGGTACTGCGCAATGAAATTAAAGGATTTGAAATAACGTCTGAAGATAGCACCTCCGTCATAGTTAAATCAGGTGCTGGTGAAGTGTGGCATGAATTCGTTTTGAATTGCATTGATAAAAGTTTCGCAGGACTTGAAAACCTAAGTTTGATACCCGGAAGTGTTGGCGCTAGTCCAATGCAAAATATTGGTGCTTATGGTGTTGAAATCAAAGATGTTTTCCACTCGTTAGACGCTTTCCATATAGAAACAGCAGAAATTCATTCTTTTGATGCTGAAGCTTGTGAATTTGGGTACCGAGAAAGTGTTTTCAAACGAAAATTTAAAGGACAATATATCATTCTATCGGTTTCTTTCAAACTTTCAAAAAATCCTTCAATAAATACAAGTTACGGAGCTATTGAAAGTGAACTTTCTAAAATGAACATCTCCAATCCTAGCATACGAGATGTGAGTAACGCGGTAATTTCAATACGTTCATCAAAACTTCCCAATCCCAAAGAAATTGGAAATGCGGGAAGCTTCTTCAAAAACCCTGTGGTCGAACAATCAATAGTCGACGAAATACTAAAAACATATCCAGATGCACCCAATTATCCTGCAGAAACTGGAAAGCGTAAACTAGCGGCAGGTTGGCTTATTGAACAAGCAGGCTGGAAAGGTAAAACGTTGGACAACTATGGTGTTCACAAACTTCAAGCACTTGTATTAGTTAACTATGGTGACGCAACGGGTCAACAGATTTATGACCTTTCGACGGCTATTATCAACGATATTCAACAGAAATTTGGAGTCACACTGGAAAGGGAAGTAAATATTCTATAAATCTAAGAGCTAACGAATGGCACAACAGATAAAAAGAGAATATATTGTTTCAAGCTTTAAGACGCTGTGCATCCACCCTACTATCAACTACAAAAAAATTAGAAGAGCTTATTTAAAACAATCTAAAATTTGGCATCCAGACAGAAATAGAGATTCAGAAGCTGGAAAGCAAATTTTAAAAATAAACGAAGCTTATACTTATTTGAGACTTTTTTTTGATCAGAAAGGTCAACTTAATGATGCAAGTGGAATTGTCAGAAGCCTTTTGCAAGCAAAGGAATATAGTATTAAGACAAACCATCGAACTGAAATAAAGACGCAACTTATCGCTTTCTATCGTGGTGGTTTAGCATACGAAAAGAACACTTCAACAAGAACAATAGAAAACATCATAGTGTACATCAATTTCTTTGTAAGCCTTGTTAATCTGATAATTCTTCCTCCACTACTTATCTGGAAAATGGGATGGAATGGCCTGTTACTTGCGCTAACAATCAACGTTCTAGCAATACTATTTACAATGAGCGCATTTCGAAATCTTCACAAAATTAGATGGTTTTCTAATTTTTATAAATAGTGTATCACCATTCTTCTTCCTTACCATCCTCTTTATTGGCTTGATCTAGCAGCTTCTTCCAATTATAGGTAGGATCATCAATATCATTCAAGATCTCTTTATAATCATCCTCATGGATTTCATACTGTTCAATTTCTTCTCCTGTATACTCCTCAATGTTCACTAGTAATTCACGCTCGCCAGAACTGCAAAAAGACAAAGCTTGACCACGCCTATTACCTCTCCCCGTTCTACCACATCGGTGCACATAGTTTTCAGGATCTTCAGGTAAATCGTAATTGATGACATAATCCATCGTTGGGATGTCTATTCCTCTCGCAGCAACATCGGTAGTCACCAAGACCCTGTTCTCGCCTGAACGAAAACGATCTAAAATAGCAAAGCGTTCTTTCTGATCGATACCTCCATGCAACGCTTCAGTTTTTACACCAACTCGTTCCATCGCTGCCACAGTGCGCTCTACACGAACCTTCGTCCTTGCAAAAACAATAAAATTCTTCTCCTCATATTCCTTCAAGATATTCTCAAGAAAGAAACGCTTATCATCCATCTCAATGAATGCTACAGCATGGTCTATATTTTTAGCAACCGGATTTTTTGGAGAAATTTGAATTCGAATCGCATTTCTTACTACACTGTAGGCCAAATTTTTAATCTTCTTACTGATGGTAGCCGTAAAGAACAATGTCTGTCTTCGCTGTGGTATATGCTTTAGAATATCTTGAATATCCTTGTTAAATCCTAAATCAAGCATCAAATCAGCTTCATCGAGAACCAAAAAATCCAATTTTGACAAATCCAAAAATCCTTGACTTATTAAATCAAACATTCTACCTGGAGTCGTCACCAACACATCGAGCCCATTGTTAATGGTACGAATTTGTTGTTCTTGCTCAACGCCACCAAAAAGTCCAAAAGTTTTAACGGTTGTTCGTTTCCCAATTTGCTGGAATACCAATGAAATTTGTTTCGCCAATTCACGTGTTGGAACCATTACTACACAGCGAATTCCCTTGTAACCTTTGCGGTTTTTACGTTCCAACAAATCAATTACAGGTATTGCAAAGGCTGCTGTCTTACCCGTTCCAGTTTGTGCCACCGCCATCACATCCTCCCCGTCAAGAATATGCTTAATCGCTTTAAATTGAATATCTGTAGGCTTCGTAAAGCCCATTTCATCCAATTGCTCCTTAATGAGTGATGATATGTTGTAATCTTTAAACTTCATTTCAATGACGCTACTTTTATTCACAAAAAAGGGCGGATTAGCTCCACCCTTTCAATTGTTATGCAGACGAATCCGCAACTAATATTATGCCTCTTCAGAAGGAACTAAAACTCGTCCACAATGTTCGCAAACGATCACCTTCTTCTTAGAAGTGATATCTAATTGACGTTGAGGCGGTATTTTGTTAAAACAACCACCACACGCATCACGATCAACAACAACTACAGCCAAACCGTTCTTTGCATTGTCTCTTAAACGATTGTATGCGAAAACCAAACGATCGTCTATTTTCTTTTTAGCAGCCTCAGATTTTTTCAATAAATCCTCTTCTTCTTTCTGAGTTTCTCCAACGATTTCATCCAATTCAGCTTTCTTCGTTTTCAAGTCAGCTTGACGGAATTCAAAGCGTTCTTTTGCCTCGTTAAGCAATTCTTTTTTGCTATCGATTTTAAATTTCGCTTCTTTACTTTTCTTTTCATGCAATTTGATTTCCAACTCCTGGAACTCAATCTCTTTCGCAAGCGACTCGTACTCTCTGTTGTTACGAACGTTGTTTTGTTGCTCTTTGTATTTTGCAATAGCCGTTTCAGAATCTTTTGTCGCATTTTTGCGATCAAGCACCTCGTTCTCAAGTTCTTTTGTTTCCTCTTGAATCTTGTTGATGCGCGTTTCCAATCCTTCCAACTCATCCTCTAAGTCCTGTACTTCGAGTGGTAATTCACCTCTGATTGTTCGGATTCTATCTATTTCAGAATCAATCTTTTGCAATTCAAACAGTGCATCTAGTTTTTCAGCTACCGTCACCTCTTTCTTCGTTGCAGTTCCTGCCATGAGTTAAAAATAATTTATTGGATTTGTATTTACCCCCGTTAAATGAACCGCAAATGTAGTAAATTTTTCCTTCAAAATAGCAGCAAGTAAATTTGAAGTAAATTGTTCACTCTCGTAATGACCAATATCGGCAATTAAAATGCGATCTTCAGCATCAAAAAACTCATGATATTTAAAATCTGCGGTAATAAAGATGTCTGCTTTCTCCGCTATAGATTTTCTTAATAAAAAACTTCCTGATCCTCCGCACAAAGCAATAGTTTTGATGGGTTTATTAAGCAGTTTTGTATGCCTTATTATTCCGCAATGAAAGGTCGATTTTATTTTTTTCAAAAGTTCTGATTCATCCATTGGCAGTTCCAACTCACCTATCATTCCACTCCCTTCATTTTTATTGACATTTTTCAAAGGAATTATATCATGTGCAACTTCTTCATAAGGATGCGAATCATTCATCGCTTTGATTACTTTTCTTAAACGGTGGGAAGATACTAAAAACTCTGCCTTCAACTCCTTGGCTTTACTCAGTTCGCCAAGTTCACCACTAAACGGATTTGCGCCTTCTATTGGCTTAAACGTTCCAGTGCCTTCAGAAACAAACTGACACTCTTGATAGTTTCCAATAGCTCCAGCACCTGCAGCAAAAACAGCCTTGCTCACTTGTCCATGATGCTCTTCAGGAACAAAAACAATCAATTTATACAGGACATCTAATTTTGGTTCCAAAATACGCAGATTCTTTAATCCTAACCGAGATGCAATTTCTCGATTTACTCCAAATTGAAAATTATCAAGATTTGTATGAATGGCGTAAAGTGCAATGTCATTCTTTATGCAAGCCAACACCGTTCTCTCTATGTAATTAGAACCCGTTAATGACTTTAAGCCTTTAAAAATGATAGGATGATGCGCAATAATCAAATTACAACCCTTTTCAACTGCTTCTTGAACAACCTCCTCCGTACAATCTAACGTAACCAATACGTTTTTCAACTCAGTGTTTGAATTTCCAATCAGTAATCCACAATTATCATAACTCTCTTGACTTGACAATGGAATCATTTCTTCAAGGAAAGAAGTCAATTCACTTATTTTCATTTCTCATTAATTTTATTAGCTGTTATTCTCAACTGAAGAACAATTAATTTTGAGTTTTAAATCAAAGATTTCTCACTAAACCAAAACTAATTCCATAGCATCTTGCCTTGTGAATGTAAGCATCTTGTTTCAGCATTGACGAAT
>JBIIQP010000005.1:0-48902 GCA_044341975.1 Crocinitomicaceae bacterium | reverse complement strand
CAACAACAAATTACACGAATATCGTTTTCCTTTGGTGAACATCGAACATGATTTTATTTCTCGATTCCGCGAATTTTATGGTTCTGAAGAAAAAAGAACTTGCTCTGATTGTGGACATGTCATGGAAGTTGATCCACGATTTGTTTGATTTTAATTTTCTACAATTTACCTAATCAAATTGATATGACCTGTCATTTCATATCTGTTGTACATTAAATCTGTATAGGTCATCTTCCAAACATACGTCCCATCCTGACATTTTAAGCCTTTGTAAGATCCATCCCAATAATCTTGTAGGTCAGTCATTTCGTAAATCCGTTCTCCCCATCGATTGAAGATAAGCAACTGAAAATCGGTAATATTCTTTGCTAACACCTGAAATCCTTGATTCGTCTCATCGTCATTGGGCGTAAAAGTATTTGGCACATAAATAATAGGCTCAAAATGTACCGTTACTTCATCTGTATCTGTGCAACCATTTTGGTCTGTAAAAAGAACGGTGTAAGTAGTGTTTTGACTTGTCAGTGCTAATGTTGTTGCACAATTTACACAACTGACCTTTTCAGGAGGAAACCATGAATAAAATCCGAAAACTTGAGAATTAGCTGAAATCTCAACTTGATCCCCTAACACTGCATAAACATCTATTGATGCTATAACGTTTGGTTCAGTATACAACTGAACAGATACCGCAGCTGAATCGATACATCCATTACTATCAGTTCCAATAACAAGATAAGTTGTCGCTGAATCAGGCGAAGCGGAAACCAAACTTCCAGTTGAGGTAGTATAAATTACATCCGGATACCAATTATACATTACCCCACCATTGCCCCACATAGTTGCACTGCCACCCGGGCAAATCGTTGTGTCATTACCAGCCGTAATAGTTGCATCAACAACATCAATAAAAATACTGTCAACTGCAAAACCACACGCGTTGTAAAAGTTACAGATATAGGTAAAGTCATCTGCAGGCGAAACTATAACTGTGGAGGACGTTACTGAATTGATCTGATAATTTGGTGACCACAAATAAGTATCTCCACCCGAAGCAGTGATTTCAACAAAACTATTCCGACACATCTGAGTGGTGTCATCTAAAATTGGAATAGGTGGATCATAAAATACAGACACATTCACAGTATCAAAGCTTTTGCACCCTTCAGTAGTTGTAATTATCACTGAATACAGCGTATTTGTGTCTGGTGTGGCAATTGGGTTAAAAATGGTAGGGTCTGATAGTGTTTCAATCGGGGACCACACATACGAAATCCCTCCGGTTGCTGCTAAAAAAGCACTATTACCAATACATACAGACGTATCATTGCTGACGCTTGTATTCACGACATAAACAGGGAGAGTTGCCGTAACAGTATCGATACCGCAACTATCTTAAATAACGACTGTAAAAAGAGTTGTTTCATTGATGGTAGCTATTGGCATTGGACTTGTCGGATCGTCCAATACTTCAGCAGGCGACCATAGGTAAACTGCTCCACCGTATGCCTCCATTTGATAAGGTATTCCCGGACAAATCGGCTGCGTTGGCTGAATCACACCTCCTTGAAAATCGCCAATAGTTACGACAAACGAAACTGAATCAGGTGTGAAGCATCCATTGGAATCCGAAACAACCAAACTCACATTGTAATTGCCTGGTCCTGGGTAGACATGCGTAGGATTAATTAAAGTTGAATTCGTGCCGTCACCAAAATCCCAATAGAAAGAATTTCCGTTTGCACTATTATTATCGAATTCTACTGGATCAGGCAGGCAAATTAACGTTTGGGGTTCAGAAATAATTGCCTCAATGGTGCTTAACTCAAATTTAAATGCTGCTAAATTGCAATTCGGACTTTGATTTGTTGGTGACCAAACACCTGGAGTACTTGTAAAACCGTAATCATTTCCACCACAAGCACCGCACACTGCATGATAAATGCGACCTGATTTATCAAAACGACTTGTCCCACCATCTACGTGGTTATAGCTGCTTGAAGCGCCTCCCATAAATGTTGCATATTTCAAACTTGCGGCATCTTGATCCAAAACTGCAATGTAAAAGTTAGATCCATTCGTGGTTGCCTGATAAGCGTCTAAGGTTGTTTGAAAACCGTTGGTGGTTGAGTAAGCCGCCTGATTACTATATGCACTGTTGATGGTTCCTCCCCAACCAGAAAGATAGATATCGTAACAATCTGAGACAAGGAATGCTGTTGGAGAAATTTCAGGATGGCCACTTCCCGCCCCTATCATTGTTGTCCACAAAGTGGCGCTCAAGGAATTGTTGTATTTGCGAATGAACTGTCCAGAATTTGGAGTACCATAAATTCCGCTAGACATTGTCCAAGCACTTTCAGATTGACCATAGACGTATACATCGTCTGATAAATCCAATTGTACAAAATAGGCTTGATCATATTCTGACAGCCCCATGTAAGTACCGGCTACAACTAGAGCGCTAGACCCTTGTAATTTCAGCAAATACCCATCAGATATCCCACCGTTGAAAGACAGATCTTCACCAGCTATGAAAGTAAGTCCAGAAGAACTCGTACCGCCTGCTACATAAACATTGCCATTTGAAGCAAGTTGAATTGAATTTCCAGATTCTAAGCCAGAACCACCAAAATACGTAGACCAAGCAAGGGCAGTCAATGATGCGTTCATTTTAAAGATAACTGCATCCTGGGCTCCATTGAGTGAACCTTGTGACGCACCCAAAGTTGGGAAATCGGAAGATTGAGTTGATGAAGTAACGAAAACATAGCCATTTTTTACTATTATTTCTCCTCTAAACGGATCACCATAATTATAATTTAGATTTCCAACATTTATTCCATCTGTCCCTGTTCCTCCAATAAAAGTGGAACCAACAAGTGCAGAACCAGCGGCGTTGAAACGAGCAACGTAAATATCAGCACCATTGTACCCTAACTCATTTTCAGCTATGAAGGGTCCGCCGTTAAATGTAATATCGAAACAACCATTAATAACCGGAAAATTTGATGAACCTGTCACTCCAAACACATAAAGATTCGCGCTTTCGTCTGTCACCAAACTATGAGGAGCTTCATTTCCCGCACCTCCAAAATAAGTTGAATAGATTAATGATGTTCCATTGGGATCAAATTTAGAAATCGCAATATCGAAACCTGACATGTTATAGGTGGAATTGCCAAAAGTGTAAGTGTAATTATCTCCTCCATTGAACGTCACGTCAAAAGCACCGGTTGTCGTGGGATAATTTCCTGCCATATTAAAAACGATTCCGCCTGCATACAAATTACCTTGAGAATCTGGTGTAGCCGTCATTCCCCAATTGTCCATTGTCGAGCCAGAAAACGTACTAAAAACAAGGTATGGATCAATCACTAATTTGGCATTTCGATCATATCCTTCTGGAAAATTATAGGAAATTGTTCCTTGTTCATCGAGCAGATATTCAATTGCTACGAAAACTTTTTTGCCTTCTTTCTCGGTCCATGCGATTGGTTTTTCCTCAACGATGTTTCCAAAGCGTGTCGTGATGATGATTGCTCCATCCTTTATTTCAACTTTATCTGATCCAGTAATTTGGGAACGAATTATGGATGGATCCACTCCAACTGCTACTTCAAAAGAATATTTCATTTTTGGACCAGTAGCATCCATGAGCAGATCGACTCCCGAATAGAAATCATTCAATCGAACTTCTTGAAAAGATTTAATCCCAGATCTCCACCTGCTTGAATCACTTCCTAAAAAATAATTTCGGTAAGCCCGACTCTCCTTTTCTTCCGTTTTATTCCCCGACCAAGTAGCATCTTTAAAATGCATTTTCACCACTTGACACGCAACTTTTTCTTCTTCCTGATGATCGTGACTATGATCAATCGCATCATTCAAACTAAAAGTAAATCCTCTTGAATCAACGAATAAATGTCCTTGTGACAAATCCATGGAATAGAGTATTTCGTTGTCCCATTGCCCCCTGTTGGGATGCAACCAAAGTTCTTGCGCCATCATATTTTGATGAGTGAGCAATAGAACTAAAAATACCACCAGATGTTTCATCGACTATCCGAAATTACAACAATTGCTGCAGTTTCATAGCGCCAAAAATTGATAAATCATACCAGACAATCGGCGCTCATTAGTTAAACTGAAAAACAGGTAAGAAGGTTGCTTTTATAATCAATAATTATTGCTAAAAAGTCGAAGTCATGCCGTGAAAAAACACTAAATTTGCGACTCATTTTTACATCTTTCAGTTCCATGAGCGACGCGATCAAACATGAATGCGGAATAGCACTTCTCCGATTAAAGAAACCCACTCAGTATTATTTAGATAAATACGGCAGTGCTTTTTACGGATTGAATAAATTACACCTGCTCATGGAAAAGCAACACAACCGTGGTCAAGATGGTGCGGGTGTAGCAAATATCAAACTAGACATGGAACCAGGTGAGCGCTATATTTCACGCTATCGTTCCATCAAGAAAAACCCTATTCAGGATATTTTTGATCATATCAACGAACGGTTTAAACAAATTGCTGAAGAAGATCCAAAATTATTGAAAGATGTTGACTATCTGAAACAAAATGCAGGATTTACCGGCGAATTATTTCTAGGACATTTGCGCTATGGAACCTTCGGAAGAAACAGCATTGAAAGTTGTCATCCATTTTTGAGACAAAACAATTGGATTACACGAAATTTAGTAGTTGCAGGAAACTTCAATCTAACCAACGTTGATGAGCTTTTTGATGTATTGGTTGAGATTGGGCAGCATCCGAAAGAGAAATCAGACACCGTTACTGTGTTAGAGAAAATTGGTCATTTTCTGGATGTTGAAAATGAAGAGCTGTATGCAGAAATAAAAAATGAAAATCTTACAAACCGCGAGATTTACGCCAAAATTTCAGAACGCATTGACATTGAGAAAATCCTCAAAAAAGCTTCAGAAGTTTGGGATGGTGGCTACGCTATGGCAGGTTTATTTGGTCATGGTGACGCCTTTGTATTAAGAGATCCTTCCGGCATAAGACCAGCTTTTTGGTATGAGGACGATGAAATTTGTGTTGTTGCCTCAGAACGTCCCGTAATCCAAACCGCATTCAATCTGCGAAGCGAACACATCAAAGAACTTACTCCGGGTCACGCATTGATTATTCGTAAAAATGGCGATGTCACTGAAACGTTAATCAACGAGCCAGAAGAAGCGCTTAAATGTTCCTTCGAGCGTATCTATTTCTCAAGAGGAAATGATATTGAAATTTACAATGAACGAAAAGAACTTGGAAAAAATGTCGTTCCACAAGTTTTAGAGGCCATTAATCATGACCTAGATAATTCTGTTTTTTCTTTTATCCCAAATACAGCGGAAGTTTCCTTTTACGGTATGATCAAAGGCTTGGAAGATTATCTCAACAGAAGGAAATTTGAAGAAATTTCGAGTCTTGGCAACAACATTACTGAAGACGCACTTAAAAAGATTCTTTTCCAGCGAGCACGCATCGAAAAAATTGCAATTAAAGATGCTAAACTGCGAACTTTCATCACCCAAGATGATTCAAGAGATGACCTTGTGGCACATGTTTACGACATTACCTACGGAAGTGTAAAACGCAACCAGGATAACTTAGTAGTAATTGATGATTCCATCGTACGAGGCACGACTTTAAAACAGAGTATCCTTCGAATTCTTGATCGTTTGGAACCAAAGAAAATAGTTGTTGTTTCTTCCGCGCCTCAAATTCGATTTCCGGATTGTTACGGTATTGACATGGCAAAAATGGGTGATTTTATTGCTTTTGAAGCAGCCATTAGCCTCCTAAAAGAGCATGGAAAAGAACATATTCTGGATGATGTATATGCTAAATGTAAAGCACAAATGCATCTTCCGAAAGAGCAGATTATCAATTATGTAAAAGAAATCTATGCTCCTTACACTCACGAAGAAGTTTCTGCCCGGATTGGAAAATTATTAACTCCTGAAAACATTCGTGCAGAAGTAGAGATTGTTTATCAAACAGTAGAAAATCTGCACCTTTCATGTCCAAATAATTTAGGCGACTGGTATTTCACTGGGAACTATCCAACACCGGGAGGTAATAAGGTAGCTTGTAAAGCCTTTATGAATTGGATGGAAGGTAAGAACGAAAGAGCCTACTGATAAATCCGGTCTAAGCAGCATGAAACGACAGACCGCTATCATTTTCTATTTATTAGGAATTTATGTTTTCCTGCAATTTGTATGGTGGGGATATCACCTCATCGAATTAACTGGCGAACTTAAAAAAGAACCCTCCATTGTTTCAAAGAGAGTTGCAATGATTTTGGGTGAAGGACTTGTTTTCTTCGTCTTGCTCATCATCGGATTGTTTAAGATCAGATCTTCCATAAAGAAGGAGCTGAAACTTACAAAAAGTCAAAATAATTTTCTCTTATCTGTTACACATGAATTAAAAACACCCCTTGCTGCTACTCGACTGTTTCTTCAAACAATCAAAAAGCACAATTTCGATGAACAGAAAAGAAATGAGCTTATCGGCAAAGCAATGGAAGAAAATGAGCGACTTGAGACACTGATAGACAACATTTTAAATGCTTCACGTATTGAGAACAATGCCCTAAAACCTGTAAAAACGGATTTAAATCTGTCCACCCTGTTTGAAGAAATCACGCAAAGATTTAAAAAACGCAATCCCAACGTGGAAATTAATTCTTCCATACCCGGTAATTTACATTTTCATGCCGATCAGTTTTTCATTGAAACCATTCTTGAAAATCTAATAGAAAATGCTGCAAAATACGGTGGTACAGAAGTAAAAATTAAACTGAATGTCATCGCAGCACCTTCTGAAATAACACTTAAAATAAGTGACAATGGACCAGGTATTTCAGATACGGAAAAAACAAGTATTTTTCAGAAGTTTTATCGCTCAGGAAGTGAGGAAACAAGGTCTCAAAAAGGCAGCGGCTTAGGATTGTTTATCGTATCGGAGTTAACAAGATTGCACAATGGCACTATTGCGCTCAAAGACAATCCGGGCGGAGGAGCACTATTTGAAGTAACATTAAGGATATGACAAAACATTTTGGATTAATCATTTTAGACGGTTGGGGAATTGGTGATCGTTCGGCATCCGATGCAATTTACAATGCAAATACTCCTTACATGGATTCGCTTTTAGCAAATCATCCGCATGCAACACTTAAAACGAGTGGCGAGGAAGTGGGGCTGCCCGAAGGTCAAATGGGAAATTCTGAAGTAGGCCACCTAAATATAGGAGCAGGTAGAATTGTCTATCAAGAACTTACAAGAATTAACAAGTCGATCCGTGATGGTGACTTTTTTAAAAACACAGTATTACTGGATGCTATTCAAAAGGCAAAATCTGAGAAAAAGAAACTTCATTTGATTGGACTTGTTTCAAAAGGTGGTGTTCATAGTTCACAAGAACATATTTATGCGCTGTGTAAAATGGCAAAAGACAATGGACTCGAGGATGTTTTCATTCATGCTTTCACAGATGGCCGTGATTGCGACCCTAAAAGTGCCGAAGGTTTTATTCGTGAATTGGAAACAGAATTGGATAAAACAACAGGAAAAATTGCATCTGTCATTGGTCGCTACTACGCCATGGACAGAGACAATCGATGGGAGCGCGTTAAAAAAGCCTATGATTTGCTTGTCAAAGGTGAAGGAACTGTTTTTCCTAGTGCATTAGATGGTATAAAAGCATCTTATAGTAACAATATTACTGATGAATTTATAGAACCTATTTCGATAAGAAAAAATGACGATTCTCCAGTTGTTATTGAAAATGAAGATGTAGTGATTTGTTTCAATTTCAGAACCGATCGCCCAAGAGAAATTAGTCTTGCACTAACTCAAAAGAATTTTCCTGAGTTTGAAATGCACAAGCTGAATCTTCATTATGTGACTATGACGAGTTACGATGCCACCTTCAAAAATGTGCATGTGGTTTTTGAAAAAGACAATTTGAAGAACACATTGGGTGAAGTTCTTTCAAAATTAGACAAGACGCAGGTCCGCATAGCAGAAACTGAGAAATATCCTCATGTAACTTTCTTTTTCAGTGGAGGAAGAGAAGATTCGTTTACTGGAGAGTCTCGTATCCTTGTAAACTCACCAAAAGTTGCAACCTACGATCTGCAGCCTGAAATGAGTGCTTTGGAAGTTCGAGACCGCATCATGGAACACATTGAGAAAGAAACACCAAATTTTATTTGCCTCAACTTCGCCAACCCGGATATGGTGGGCCATACTGGTGTTTACGATGCCATTATTAAAGCAGTTGAAACAGTTGATTCTTGTTTACAATCTGTAGTAGAAAAAGGACTTGATTGCGGATACGAATTTCTTGTAATTGCTGATCATGGAAATGCTGATTATGCCTTAAATCCCGATGGATCACCAAATACCGCCCACTCTTTGAATCCAGTACCCGTGATTTTAGTAAGCAGAGAAAAGGGCCTCACACTTAAAAGTGGCATTCTTGCCGATGTTGCCCCAACCATTTTAAGAAGATTGGGAATTGCTTCTCCGATTGAGATGACAGGACATTCACTTGTTTAAAATTTAACAGGTTATAAATCAGTCAAAATGCTTTTGAGGGGCCGCCCCCTCTGAAAGGGAATTCTGCTTGTCCTAATTTTACAGTCAAATTACTAAACTGCTTTTTGAGATATGCACGTTTTATTGAATGCATCTCAATTAAGCTTAAACTATTTATCTGAAAATGAAAAAACTAGTTTTTCTATTTACACTTTCACTCACACAACTAATTGCTCAAGCTGATCAGTCAGCAAGTTGGAATGCGGAGTATTCAAAAAGTAAATCCTTCGTGGAGAACATTGGTCAATTTGACCAAAATGAAACGGCCACAACTGGTAAGATTCGATATGCCATCGATTTTGGTGCAACAAGAATCTTCTTTGGAGACAAAGGAGTTAGTTATTCATTTTTGGAAGCAATTAAAATTCCAAAATCTGAAAGAGATGAGCTGCGTAAAAAATTAGGTGGTAGCTTTGAAAACCACAAAAAATATGAAAAACTCATTGGTAAATACAAATTCAAAGCTGATGAAGTAGGAATGAGTTGGTTAAATTCCTCAACGAATGTTCGTCTTGAAGGACGGGATGAAACCATCGATTATCACAACTATTCTGTTAAGGATCCTGAAAATGGTAAAAATGTTTCCTATTCCAACGCGAAAGGTTTTTCGAAACTAGTTTATAAAAATATCTATCCTTCAATAGATATCGAATACGTTGTGCACCCAGAAATTGGTGTAAAATATGCCCTTATTCTGCATCCTGGGGCTGACCCATCAAAAATTCAAATGATTTTTGACAAGGATATCTCAATGATAAATGGAGAAATAAACATTCCAACTTCCTTTGGAAATATTATCGACCATGCGCCAATTACATTTTACGAGGGCAATAAAGACCTTATAATCGATTCAAAATTCGCACAAACTGGCAGAATGATTGGGTTCAACCTTGGTAATTATGACGCTACAAAAACAATAGTTATTGACCCTTGGACTCAAACTCCTGCCTTTGCCACCAATTGGGATTGTGTATGGGAAGTTGACAGAGATGCAAGCGGAAATGTATACGTTGCCGGAGGAATTATGCCAATGCAAATTTTAAAATACAGCAGTACGGGTGCACTGCAATGGACTTATAACACACCTTACGATACATCAAATGTTTGGTTGGGTACAATGGCAACAGATTTACTAGGAAACACATACGTAACTGCGGGTTCCACTGCTCAAATTCAAAAAATAAATACTGCAGGCACAGTAGTTTGGAACAACCCTAGTCCTGGTGGAATATTTTCAAGTGCAGAATTCTGGACAATTTCATTCAACTGTGATCAAACAAAATTGGTTATCGGTGGAACGGGGGGGCTGCTTTTAGACTTAGAGGCTGTGATATACGACGTGAATGTAAATACAGGGAATATTACCGCACAAGAATCCGTTGCTGTTGGACCAATGACAAGTATTCCACCAAATCTTCAAGAGGTTCGTGCCATTAGCGCTGCTCCGAATGGAAAATATTATTTCCTGGTTCACGATTCTTTGGGTTATATCAATGATAATTTTTCACTTTGCCCTAGTGGATCAAGTTCATTATTTAAAATCACAAATGGAATAGATTTTGGCTATAAATGTGAGGATTTCCGCTATGACAACTCAGGCATTTGTGCTATTAAGGCAGATGCAAATGCACTTTATGTTAACACAGGTGCACAACTTCAAAAACGCTCATTAAGCACAGGTGCCGTCATTAGTTCTGTCAATATCCCAGGTGGAACTTTAACCACTGATTTCTTCGGTTCAAAATCTGTTTCGAATAGTGGTATTGATATCGACAATTGTGGAAATATTTATGTTGGCTCTACAAACGGGGTGTATAAATTCAATTCCAGTTTAGTACAACAAGCAAGTTATACAACAACTTTTAAAGTATATGATGTGGTTGTAAGTACTGCAGGGGATGTAATTGCAGTTGGAGGAACAGGTGACTACAATTCAAGTTCAAGATCGGGTGGAATTCAATCTTTTTCTGCTGCAGGAGCATGCTTGCCTTTGACATCAACATGCTGTGACGCTACTGTTTGTATCCCTCAAGAACTTTGTCAAAGTGATTCTCCAATAACCCTTACTGCAGCGACTGCAGGTGGCACTTGGAGTGGTACGGGTGTGAATGCTTTGACAGGTGTATTTGACCCAACAGTTGCAGGACCTGGCACACATGCCATTACATATACCTTGTCTTGTGGCTCTGAAACGATCTCTATCATTGTTAATCCATGCCTTACATTGGATGTATGTTTGGAATCCAATGGAAACCTAACTGTTTCTGGAGGTACTGCTCCTTATACATGGGCTAACTATCAATCGACTACAACTACGTCTAACGACTGTGCTACTTGCGGTGGAACTGTCATACCATTCTTTGGTTGTACTGCTACGTTACCTTGCACAATTACAGCAAACGGTTACGTAAACTTTGGAACGGGCGCAACTGTAACCCCACCTTCAGGTGCATCCTCTATTCAAGTAACAGACAATGCAGGAACTGTTTACACTTTCGATCCATCGACTGCTGTAGCATGTGGATCTGATCCATGTTCAGGCGTAACTATTACGGTAAATACAACACCAACAAATGTTTCATGCTTCGGAGGCTCAAATGGTGCAATTACTGCTTCAGCGAGCGGCGCAACTGGTGCGTTCACCTATTCTTGGTCACCTTCTGGTTCTGGCACTACGATTAGCAACTTAACGGCGGGCACTTATACAGTCACCGCAACAAGTGCGGATGGATGCACGGGCACGGCATCGGTAACAATTACACAACCATCCTCAGCTCTTACTGTTGCAACCACTACAACACCTACTAACTGCGGTGTAAGTACAGGAACCGCAACGGCTAACGCAACTGGAGGAACAAGTGGGTATTCCTATTCATGGTCACCTTCTGGAGGAAATGCAGCGACAGCAAGTAATTTGGCTGCAGGAAATTATACTGTGACAGTTACGGATCAAAATAGCTGCACCGCAACGGCAACGGCAAGTGTTTCTACAAATGGTGGTCCTTCAATTACTGTAAGTTCCTCATCTAATCCGAGCTGCAACGGTGGCAATAATGGCACTGCGACTGTCTCTGGATCAGGAGGTTCTGGCTCTCTGACTTATAATTGGTCACCAGGAGGATTATCAGGTGCAACTCAAAACAACCTTACTGCAGGATCTTACACCGTTACGGTAACCGATGGTGGTGGTTGTTCAAATACTGTGTCAGTAAATATTACTGAACCGACTGCTATCACTGTTACACAAGGTACAATTACTCCAGCAAGTTGCGGAGCAAACGACGGAGCAGCCGCTGTGAATGCATCTGGTGGAACTGGAACCTTAACATATGCATGGTCTCCATCGGGTGGCAACAGCTCTAGTGCGACAAATATTCCTGGCGGAAGTTATACAGTTACTGTAACTGACCAAAACAGTTGTACATCGACTATAGGTATTGTTGTTTCCACAATTGGTGGGCCAAGTGTGACTGTTCAAAGTCAAACAAATGTAAGTTGCTTTGGTCTTTCTGATGGTTCCGCTACAATAAGTGCAACCGGAGGTTCATCACCTTACACCTACAACTGGACCCCATCTGGAGGCGCGAATTCCACGGCGTCTAACTTAGCAGCTGGAGTGTACAATGTTGCTGTTACGGATCAATCAGGATGTGTGGGTGCCGTTTCAGTGACAATCACAGAACCAACTCAAATTGTACTTTCACCAAATGTAACAGCTGCTGATTGCGGTGCATCGAATGGAGCTATTAATTTGACCATTTCTGGAGGTGCATCTCCTTATGCAACAAATTGGATAGGACCGAATGCATTTGTTTCAGGAAGCGAAGACATAAGTAATCTTGCTGCCGGCACGTATACATTGACTGTTACCGATGCGAATGGATGCACTGAAACGGACAATTTAAATGTAATCACAATCGGGTCATTAAATATTACTGCAACACCAACGGTTCAAACCATAAACGAAGGTGATTCTGTTGCAATTTCTGTTTCTGGGGGCACTACTTACTCCTGGAATCCAACGACTGATTTAAGTTGTGGAAATTGTTCCAATCCAGTTGCGAGCCCTTCTCAAACAACCATCTATACAGTTACCGGAACGGATGCATCAGGCTGCACAGGAACAGCGGATGTAACGATTATTGTAAACGAAATCTGTGGTGATTTATATGTGCCAACCGTATTTGCTCCAAATGCAAGTACCGGAAGTGCAGAGAATACACAATTGTGTATCTACGGTAATTGTATTTCGTCATTGAGCTACGCAATTTATGACAGATGGGGTGCAAAAGTTTTTGAAACAACCAGCACTTCAATCTGTTGGGATGGCACCTATAAAGGAAAAGAGTTGAATGCTGGTGTATTCGCATATAAATTGATCGTCACATTAAATAACGGCGATTATAAAGAAGAATCTGGTAACGTTACCTTGATCCGTTAACAAACGAAATAAGAACGATTATGAAAAAACAAATTTTCACTCTAACATTGGTTGCTACTGCAATCCTTGGAATAAAAAATGTTCACGGTCAAGATGTTCATTTTTCACAAATGGAATTTTCACCACTCACGTTAAATCCAGCTCTTGCAGGAGCAAATTCGCCAATGCAGGGTATCGTTAACTATAGAAGTCAATGGAAAAGTGTTGCAACTCCTTATAAGACACTTGCAGCTTCATTCGATGCAAGACTCAATGAAAAAAAGCGGGATAAAAAAGGAATCATTGCAGCTGGACTTAATTTTTTCAATGACCAATCTGGGGATTTAAAAGTTGTAAGCAACAATGTGAATATAAATGTGGCTTATCATCTCATGTTAAATCGAAACAGCACACTTGGACTTGGAATTTATACAGGTTTTGGGCAACGCTCTATCAATCCCAATGCAGGGAGGTGGGGTTCACAATACAATGGCACAAGTTATGACCCGACAATTAATGTAAATATTGCTGATGCTTTAGGATCATCAAGTTTCACCTACTTAGATGCTGGTACTGGATTATTGTATACTTACAAGCGCAATCAAGGCTATATGACACAAAACAATCAATTGGCATTTAATGCAGGATTTGCAGCTTACCATGTTAACCGTCCTGGATATTCATTTGTTGACCAGAATGCTCAGAAATTATATATGCGTTATTCTGGTTTTGTTAATGCAATTATTGGCATTCAAAATACCAGGGGTTCTTTCCTTCCGGGATTTTATTTTCAGCGACAAGGCACAGCGATGGAAATCTTTTATGGAACCTATTATAAATACCAATTAAACGAAGGGTCAATGGCAACTGGATTTACGCGTCCTATGGCTTTTTATATAGGTTTGTACAATCGATTTAAGGATGCATTGGTAGGAAAAGTAATGATGGAATACGATCAATATTCTGTAGGATTCGCTTACGATATTAATATTTCAAGCTTGAAGACAGTTTCAAATGCAAAAGGTGGATTTGAATTATTCCTTCGCTTCAACATGGGCGATGGTGGTGGATTCAGATCGAGAATTTAAACTAATTATTTACTGTTGCGAACAACCACCTTTCGGGGTGGTTTTTTTATTTTCTGACTTTTGCCAATAGTGCTGTGGTAGAAAATCCATCCACAAGTTCAATTGACTTTACTGCTCCTCCATAATTTAAAACTGCATCAGAGCCCACGATGTATTTTTTGGCATTTGGATTTCGTTCAGTAGGATCGTAATCTGCACCCTTCACCAATACATCAGGTTTAAGCAATTCAATTATTTCAAGCGGAGTATCTTGGTCGAAAAGGACAATCAGATCCACAAATCCTAAAGCTGCCAAAACGATTGCTCTTGAACCCTCTCCATTGATAGGCCGATCATCTCCTTTTCCCTGTCTTTTAACTGACGAATCTGTGTTCAATGCTAGCACTAATCGATTGCCTTCCTCTGCTGCTTTTGCAAGATAGGTAACATGTCCTTCATGCAAAAGGTCAAAACAACCATTTGTAAATACGATTTTATCGCTTTTTAAGCGCCACATATTTACTCTACGTTGAGCATCTTCAAGCGATACTATTTTACTTTTGATGGATTCAAGACGGCTCATTTTCCTTCGAATAATTTTTAGGCAACAGCACCAAAGATATCAATCCAAGAAGAATCATAAGTAACGTTTGGGTAACCCAGATAAGCATCCCCAAAGCATTTCCTATAGCTTGAGCGTCGTCAGGATATTGTTTTCCAATATAAAATGCTACAACTAGGCCAACCAACAATGGATAGGTGCCGATGCCACCGTTGGTAAACGTTATCCCCAAAGAACCTGCAATAAATGCGAGCAAGATTCCGGGGAAAGAAACTTCGGTTGTTTGATGAAGGGCTTGAAAAGGCAAAGCAAACATTGCAATGTAGCAACCCCAAATAAACAATGTGTGAAGAATGTATGCCCCTGGTTTCTTCGATTTAAAAATTGAAACCAATCCTTTCAAAACATCTTTACCAAATTCAACTAACTTAGTTCGAAATCCAAGGCGAAACATAAACAAATAGGAGAATACTATCCCAACGAGTACGATGCATGAAAAGATAATTATTTTCCATGGGAACCCACCTTGAGAAGTACTTTGGGAGCCTCCAAATTCATTTAAAATCAATGTTTTAATTTCCAAAAAATCTGCGTAGCCTATGAATGCCGTAATTACAGCAATGCTTCCAAGCATTACCAAATCAACAGCCCTCTCCGCAATGATAGTTCCAAATGAACTTGAAAAAGGCACACCATCAGATCGATAAAGCATAGCTGAACGTGAGGCTTCGCCTGCTCTTGGAATTGTAAGATTTACAATATATCCAATCATTATAGCATGGTACCGATTCCAGAATTGCGTAGTATAACCGATTGGCTCAAGGACGAATTTCCATCGATGAGCTCTTGAAAGATAAGCCAATACACCTATTAGCATTGACAGAACAATCCAAAAGTAATTTGCTTCACGAATTGCCTTGTAGAAGAGTGTTTTTGCTTCGGTGCTCATGCCAGAAAAAAACACCCAAATAAGGTAAAAGCCCAATAAAAGTGGTAAGACTGTTTTAACGACGACCAACAGGGCTTTTTTCGTCATCAATCTATGAGATTTGTTTCTTCGTTCGGAAAGACAAGGCTCGGTTTAAATGTTTTTGCCTCCTCAAAATCCATGAATCCATATCCAATAATAATGATGATGTCGCCCATTGCCACTCTTCTTGCAGCAGGACCATTAAGGCATATCGTACCCGTCTTTCTTTCGCCTTTGATCACGTATGTTTCAAAACGCTCTCCATTGTTGATATTCACAATCTGCACGCGCTCGCCTTCCAACAAATTTGCTGCTTCCATGAGCTCTTCATCAATTGTGATACTCCCAATGTAATTAAGGTCAGCTTGCGTGACTTTAACTCTATGTATTTTTGATTTTACTACTTGTATTAACATTCTTAAGGGCTAATTCGAAAACAAAAGTAAAGGAATTTTGAAAAGTCGCGGCAATTATTCGACTTTGGATTGTCTGAATTTAAAGCAACATATTATCAATCAATCTTACATCCCCGCAAAAAGCAGCAATACAGCAAACCGATTGTTCGCTCCAATCATTCTGTAAAGAAGATAAATTTGCAGCATCAACAATATCAAGATACTCCAATTCTAAATCGCTTTCTTGAAAGAATTGAATTGCCAATGAGCGCAACTCTTGTGGATTAAAAGAATCTTTGTGTTTTTTGATATGGTCCAATGTCTTGAAAAGAATCAAGGCATCCTCTTTCTGTTGTTCGTTTAATCTTAAATTTCTGCTGCTCATAGCCAAGCCATTCGATTGACGTAACGTGTCACAACCAACAATATTTATATTAAATTTTAGTGTTTTAGTCATGTGCCTAATGATTGCCAACTGCTGAAAGTCTTTTTGACCAAAATAAGCATTGTTTGGTTCTACAATCTGAAAGAGGTTCCGAACAACATGCACCACACCTTGAAAATGTCCCGGCCTAAACTTCCCTTCCATAACTTTATCCAATCCTGACAGATCGATAGGATCATAGGTGTCATTTTCAGGATAAACTTCTTTAACAGATGGAGCAAAAAGAAGTGTTGAAAAACCCAATTCCTCTAACTTTCTAGCATCAGCATCAAGCATTCTAGGATACTTTTCCAAATCTGTAGGATTGTTGAATTGAGTAGGATTAACGAAAACACTTACAACTACTATTTCATTCTCTTTGTGGGCCCTTTCAACAAGAGCTAGGTGACCTTCGTGCAGCGCGCCCATTGTTGGAACAAAGCCAATAGTAGAACCGGGCTTCAATTTTGAAACAATGGCCTCTTTCAAGCTAGCTCGTGCAGAAAAAACGGACAGATTGGTCATCCTTTTAATTTGGACAAGAGACAAATCTATTCCTTTTTGTTGATGTTCCGCTTTTTTTTCTATATTTTTGTACCGTTTTTAAGACCAAAACTTCGAATGGAGAAGAAAAAAATACTATTTGTATCCCAAGAAATCTTTCCTTTTTTACCTAAAACTGAAGTATCAAATACTGCGAGGAGACTTCCTCAAGGAATTCAGGAGTCCGGAAAAGAAATCCGTGTTTTCACACCTCGATTCGGAAGCATCAACGAGCGAAGACATCAATTGCATGAGGTAATCCGTCTTTCTGGAATGAATTTAATTATTGATGACACTGATCATCCTTTGATCATCAAAGTAGCGTCGATTTCAGCAGCTCGTATGCAGGTGTATTTCATTGATAACGATGAGTTTTTCAAAAGAAAAAACACAGTTACTGACGATAAAGGTAATTTCTACAATGACAACGACGAACGAGCAATGTTCTTTTGTCGTGGCGTTTTGGAAACAGTTAAAAAATTAGGCTGGCAACCTGATGTAATTCATTGCCATGGTTGGATGACTGCTCCAATGGCGTTGTACGTTAAAAAACTTTACAACAAAGACCCTCATTTTGCGGACACGAAAGTCGTTTACAGTATTTACAATGACGCCTTTGAAACACCCTGGGATCCGCGCTATCCTGAGAAATTAAAATTTGATGGTTTCGAAGCAGATGTTACAGAGCAACTGCAAGACACATCTCACACGAACATTACGCGTGTGGCTGCAAAATATGCTGATGGAATTAACGTTTCTAGTGAAGGCCTTTCCAGTGAGTTGCGCCAAATTTTTGAGGAAGCAACATGCTTGAAACAAGATTATGTGCCAGAAGAAAATCAAACAAAAGTAATGTCAGACTTTTTCAATAAAGTAATTGAAGAATCAATACTCATACAATAAAAGTTGTTCTGAAAAGAATTCGTGGCGGAAGGTTTTTAAGCTTTCCGCTACTTTTTTATTGCTCTTTTTTGTCTTCACATCCTGTAAGAAAAAAGATTCAGCGGCTGGCAAAGATTTGATGAATCCGGAAGACTTATTGAATTCAGCACAAGTTGACACTTTTACATTAAATACTTTCTCCATAGCAGAAGATTCTTTGATTTCAGACAATCCTGCATATGCCGTTTTGGGATCGTACAATGACCCGAAATTTGGAACCGTAAATGCAAATTTCTACACACAATTAAGGCTTTCAGGTTTGAATCCAAATTTTGGTGATGTTTCTACCATTACAATTGATTCGGTAATGTTAGGTTTGGAATACGCTGGATTTTATGGTGAATTTTCTTCTCAGAAAGTTGAAGTTTATGAAATGTCGGAGGCAATTAATATTGATTCCGTTTACTACTCTTTTTCCACAAAAACAACAACATCTACAGATCTGGTTGAACCTGGCTACGGTACATTTACCCCTGATCCTGACGGAATTACTGTTATTGGGTCGGATACTGTTGACACGCAATTACGCATTAAACTTAAAAACTCTTTAGGTACCCAATTAATCAATGAAGCAGCATCGGGAGGAACCAATTTTACTTCCAATGAAAACTTCTTAAGTTATTTTAAAGGACTGCATGTTCGCGTGAACAATGCTTCTCAACTAGCGGGTAAAGGTGGTGTATTCTATTTTAATCTTAACGATCCACTCTCTAAAATGACAGTCTACTATACACAAGATGGCTCTCAAAAGACCTTTGATTTCCTAATCAATTCAGAGTGTGCTGATTTTAATCATGTTGATATAGACAATACTGGGAAGCCAGTTCAAAATGTAATTGACAACCCATCTAGCGGTCAAGTCGAATATTATTCACAAGCTTTCAAATCAAGGGCAGTTGTCAAGATGGCAGGATTAAAAAACCTACCCACAAATGCAATCATTCACAAGGCAGAATTGATTCTTCCTATACAATATCAAACAGGAGCAAAATATTTGCCTCCGGATGAACTTTCCGTATCGGCTATGATTAATGGGAAATTATCCGGAATTGGAGTTTTTGGACTTTATGATTATGCCTTTAAGCATTATACAGTTGATGTAAGAAATTACATGCAAGCTCTTGTCTCTGGCCAAATATCGACTGACGAATTAATTTTATCTCCTAGGCTCTTTATCACCTCGGCCGAACGAGTTGTTTTCAATGGTCCTAATTCGACCAACAAGAAAAAACCCAAATTGGTAGTCACCTATACGAAGTTTTAATTATGTGTGGAATTGTTGCATACATCGGTAAAAAAGAAGCTTACCCGATCATCTTGAAAGGTCTTAAAAGACTGGAATATCGCGGTTATGACAGTGCAGGTATCGCCTTGCTGAATGAAGGTGAAATAAACTTGTACAAGCGCCAAGGAAAAGTTTCCAATCTTGAAGAATTCGCTGCTGATAAGAATACACACGGACATTCTGGAATTGGTCATACACGTTGGGCAACACATGGAGCACCGAATGATGTAAACGCCCATCCTCATTTTACTACAGATGGCTCACTCGCATTGATCCATAATGGTATTATTGAGAATTATGATTCGTTGCGCAAAGAACTAATCAATCACGGTTATGAATTTAGAAGTGAAACCGACACTGAAGTATTGGTGCACCTCATCGATGACATCCGTAAGAATGAAAACATTTCACTGGCTGAAGCAGTTAGACATGCTCTTCAAAACGTAGTTGGTGCTTATGCCATAGTCGTTATTTCCAAAGATAATCCTAATCAATTGGTCGCTGCTAGAAAAAGCAGCCCACTTGTGGTAGGAATTGGAAACGAAGGAGATTTTTACCTCGCATCCGATGCAACTCCAATCGTAGAATACACGAAGCGAGTAGTTTATCTTGAAGACGAGGAAATAGCTGTTGTAGACCTAAACGAAGGTTTAAAGATTGTCAATATTGGTAATCAAGAAATAACACCGTATGTTCAGCAATTACAGTTGGAATTGGAAGCGCTTGAAAAAGGTGGATATGAGCATTTTATGCTCAAAGAAATTCATGAACAACCACGATCCATCAAGGATTGTTTCCGAGGAAGATTGAACGCAGATGAAGCTTGGGTTTCACTTGGTGGGGTCAAAGAATACGAACAAAAAATGATCAATGCAAAGCGCATTGTCATGGTGGCTTGCGGCACATCTTGGCACGCTTGTCTTGTTGGAGAATATTTATTTGAAGACCTTGCACGTATTAATGTGGAGGTAGAATATGCCAGCGAATTCCGTTATCGCAATCCTATTATTGGAGAAGATGATATCGTTATTGCCGTTTCACAATCTGGTGAAACAGCAGATACATTGGCTGCTTTAGAATTGGCAAAATCCAAAGGGGCAACAATTCTTGGGATTTGTAACGTGGTTGGATCTTCTATTTCAAGAATTACGGATGCAGGATCATACACACATGCCGGACCTGAAATTGGGGTAGCATCAACAAAAGCCTTTACAGCTCAGGTGACTGTGCTCACTTTGATGGCACTGTCTTTAGCTCATAAAAAAGGAACATTAAGTGATTCTAAATTCCATTCCATGCTTGCAGAACTGGAGAGCATTCCAGAGAAGGTTAAATTGGTTTTGGAAAAGAATGACCTTATTGAAAAAATTGCAGAAACATACAAAGACGCAACAAATGCATTGTATCTAGGCCGTGGAAGTTCGTTCCCTGTTGCCTTGGAAGGAGCTCTTAAGCTGAAAGAAATCTCTTATATTCATGCGGAAGGTTATCCTGCTGCAGAAATGAAACATGGACCGATTGCCTTAATAGATGAGGAAATGCCTGTTTTTGTAATTGCTACAAAAGGCACCTCCTATGAAAAAGTCGTTTCGAACATTCAGGAAGTAAAAGCGCGAAAAGGGAAAATCATTGCAATTGTAACAGAAGGTGATACCGCAGTTAAAGAAATGGCAGACCATACAATCGAAATTCCTGAAACGGATGAGCATTTGGTTCCAATTCTAGCAACAATACCTCTTCAATTACTTTCTTATCATATTGCTGTGATGAGAGGTTGCAACGTCGATCAACCAAGAAATTTAGCGAAAAGTGTAACGGTGGAATAGAACGAACGGGTATTTGGTTGGTCTTTACCCCTTTTTCATCCCAAAGAACCGCTCACTTCTATTAAATCCAGCGCTTTAGCAAGCTCTCTATCCTTGTCCGTAATGGTATTACCTTCATCATGAGTGCTTAGAGAAACCTGTACTTTGTTGTATACATTGGTCCATCTCGGATGATGGTTTTGTTTCTCTATTTCAACACTTGCTTTCACCATCCAACTTATGGCTTCCAAAAAAGAATGGAATTCAAAAGTTTTATTCAGTTCCTTATCATTTTCGGTCCAGTTGTTCATAACGCAAAATTAAGATGTTTGGCTGATTTTTCGAAAGTAGACATGACAAAGGATTTGACTGAATGCAGAGGTCCTAAAAAAATTGAACTTAGACCATTTAGTGTTGAATCGAAATTAAGAGCTAACTGATCCTATTGATTTTTTCGTTGGCATCAAAAAACAACAGTTGGTACTCTGAATATGGCATCTAAATAAAAACACACTGAAAGAGTCAATAAGAAATTTTATGCCTTCTTATGACTAGCGGTTGAGTAACCTTATCAGTCTCTGGAGCAATTCAATTTTTCCGCAAGACACAATACCTATTATTTTGATACTTGTCAAAACAAAAAACGGGCACCAAATTGGCACCCGTTTTTATTTAAACCGAGTTAATTTATTTTATAATTTCTACACGTTCGATGCGCTCGTTATCTACACCTATAAAGTGCAATGAATAAGAGCCCACAGCATATTTACTCAAATCAAGTGACATTTTATCCTTGTTCACTTTCCATTCTTGCACGACTCGTCCAGTCGCATCGTACAATTCAAGCGTTGTATAACGAACTAAATCACTGCCCTCAACCGTCAAAATAGTACTTGTTGGATTAGGATAAAGCAACAACGTCTGCTCTGTTTGTTCTTCAATAGAAGCACAAGCGCTAACAGTAATGTTTGCAACTGCAGTTCCCGTGCATCCATTTTGAGCAAACGAATACGTTATTGGGAAAGTTCCAACTCCTGCTGTAGCCGGATTAAATGAACCTGCACTGACACCAGTACCAGAGTAAGTTCCTCCAGCTGGAGATCCACTGCTCAACGTAAATGATGAACCATAAACACAAATTTGATTTAAAGGAGATTGTGTTACTGTAGGAGTTTGATTCACTGCTATCTGGAAAGATTGCGTAGAACCGACACATCCATTCAGTGTTGGTGTTACAGTAATAGTAGAAATTCCTGCAACATTTGGCGTAAATGGCGCAATATTGCCGGATCCACTTGCAGCCAAACCAATTGTTGTGTTATTATTCGTCCACGCATAAGATGAAGACGTGCTTGAACCAGTAAATGAAATCAAACCAGAGGATTGCCCTGTACAGAAGTTTTGTGTTGAAGGTGCATTCACTGTTGGAATTGGATTAATTGTAGCTTGAACAGCCACTCTAGTTGATGTACAACCCCCATTAGATGTCTCAGCGTAATAAGTTGTAGTTGCAGAAAGCACACTTGTTGTATAACTTGTTCCAGTTGCTAAAGCCGTTCCACCTGAAGCAGCAGCATACCAGCTCACTGTTCCTGCTGAAGCGGATGCACCAAGCGTTAAACTAGCTGATCCACATGCACTCGCCGGTGTTGTTGAGACAATACTTGGAGCAGCATTTACGGTTATTGGAGTGGTGGCAGTTCCTGAACACCCATTTTGGGTATAGGTATAAGTAATTGTTGTTGTGCCAGTTCCTGCTAAAGAAGGATTAAAGTTACCCGATGTAACACCTGTACCTGAATATGTTCCACCAGCAGGTGATCCGCCAGTAAGTGCGAAAGGTGAAGTAGTCGCACAAACCGCTGACAGTGCCCCTTGTGTTACTGTAGGGTTCGCATTTACAACAAAACTTTGAGTCGTTGTATTTGATCCATTATCGTTTTCTGCAGTTAATGTAACAGTGTAAGTACCAGCTGCGGCCCAGCTTACAGTTGGGGTAGCAGAAGTACTTGTAGCCGGAGTCCCGCTTGGGAACGTCCAGCTGTATGAAGTTGGATTATTTGTTGAAGTACTTGTAAACTGCACGGATTGACCAATACAAGAACTACCGGTTGGTGAGGCAGTAAAACTTGCAGTTGGAGCAGTTGGTGCTGATGTACCGGTCAAGTTGATATTATCAATAAATAACCTGTTACCATAGGCAGCCATATTCTTAAACGCAATGATTACGTTTGATTGACCAACATAGTCTGTCAGATCAATTGTCTCCTGCCTCCACTGCGCAGCTGTAGGGGTAAATTGAGTTGTTACAGCTGCAACTGTTGGTAAATTACCTGTTGCTACCGTGTTCCCAGATTTATTGTAAACGGTATTCCAAGTTGTACCGCAATCTGAGGATGCAAGAACTTGCAAGCCGTCAGCGAAAATTGTCCCATTTTGAGTAAATGGAGCATACGCAACATGGAAGGTCATTTGCGCCGCAGAGTAACCTGTAAAATTTAACTTTGGTAAACGCACCTCATCTGAATTTCCTGAATCGTCAAAGTTATAGTTATCAAAAACCATCGAATTTCCGGCAGTAGGAGCCACACCAACAGTAGTACTATTTGTCCAAGTAGTTGCTCCAGCATCTGTATTCACCACCGACCAAGTAGCTGGTGCAGTAGGAGGAAACGTGGAAGCTGTAAAACCTTCCGAAACAGGAAGTGTATTTGTAGATGCACCTGTAACTGTAATATATCCTGTTTGTGTTGCTGTATTATTACCATTCGCATTAGAAACTGTTAATGAAACAGTATAAGTTCCAGCCGTATTAAAGGTAACACTTGGATTTTGAGTAGTACTTGTTCCTGGTGTTCCACCTTGGAAAGTCCATGAATATGAGGTTGGCGCACCTGTTGAAGTACTTGTGAACTGAACACTTTGACCAACGCAAATAATTACATTATCTGCAGTAAAAGAAGCTACAGGTGCAGATGGAACGGAAGAATATAAATCTGAATCCCAAGTACCTCTCCCAAATGTAGCAGCTCTTAATCTACCTGTTGCATAATAGATTTCAAGATCCGTTACCTCACAGTTTGGCAGTCCTTGACTAAAATCAATCCATCCATTTGTGCTATTATCTCTATAATAAACGCCAATATCTGTTCCAACATAAATTCCATCTCCGCCTGTTGCACCATTTTGATAAACAACACAATTCACAGGAACGTTTGGCAGACCTGTCGATATGTTAGTCCAAGAAGTACCTCCATTAATTGATTTGAATACTTTATTTGCGGCAGAATATCCAGAATAAGTAACGAAAACAACATTTGGATCAGTATTAGAAACCGCAACCCATGTTGGTGAAGATCCAGTGGTTGGATTAGCACAAGACGTAAATGACGTTCCTCCATTTGTTGATTTAGAAACCCCACCAGTACCAGTTTTCAAACAGTAGATTACTTGATTATTACTTGGTGCAATTGCTAATTCAATAATAGAACCTGTTCCTTGTGGCGTACCCATAGTTGTCCAAGCTACTGTTGTCGCCCAAATATTAGATGATTTATAAAGAGCAGTTCGACCCGCTGAATAGGCGATATTTGCATCTACAGGATCTTGTTTTATTGGGCTCACCCATTCACCTTGACCTGCAGGATCAGTAATATCAGCGAACGTTGCACCTCCTGTTAATGTTCTCGAATAATCACCATAATATACGGATGAAATTTGTCTGCTATTATTAGTTCTATCAATAAAACAATCCATTCCGTCTCCCCCACCTACTTCAGACCAAGCAGTTTGACTTGCTGTAGTTGTTCTGTTTGTTCCATTATCTTGATGACCAGCAAGAATCAAGTTTGCCGAAGAAGTAGATAAACTGAATCTATACTGTTGTGCGATCGCCAAATTTGAACTTAAATCCGTCCATGCAGTTCCACCGTTTGTTGTTTTGAAAAAACCACCATCATTCGCTGATAATATTGTAGTACCAGAACCAGGTAAATATTGAATATCATGAACATCAGCATGTACATAAGGCTTACTAAAACCACCGTACCAATGTGAAACCATCGTCCATGTAGAACCTCCATTCGTAGATTTCCAATGATTAACACCTCCAATAATAACTTCTTCTGCATTTGTTGGAGATACAGCAATGGCTAAATCGTACCATCCCTGACCACCTGCATCAGCACCATTATCAAAGCCTAAAACATTTGGTGTCGTTGATTGAGTAGTAAAGGTACCACCACTATTTGTTGAACGCATCAAACCTTTAAAACCACTATCTGTATTATTTGCAGCTAATAAATAAACATAAGCAGGATTTGCTGCACTTACGGCCATAGCTATTCTTGCAATTCCTGTTAAAGGAAGTGTAACCGCAGTTCCCCAAGTGGCACCACCATCAGTCGATTTTCTAAATGAAGTTCCACAAGCATAAACCGTATTTGGATCACCGGGTTTAAATTCACCATCAGAAAAGGACGCCGTTGATTGTACTTGAGTAAACGAAGTACCTCCATTTGTGGATCTATGGATTCCATTGCTTTCAAAAACCAAAATTATTTGAGGGTTTGTTGGATTAACCAAAACTCTACCAATAGTTCTACCAAGATTTACTGCCCATGTTAATCCGGTAGTGTTCCAAGTTGCTCCACCGTCAGTAGATTTTAATAATCCTGTGCTAAATGTATCACTTCCGTCAGAGTCACCTGTTGCTAAATACATTATTTGTGAATTCGTTGGGTCAATTGCCACATCTGAAACACCGATAACCGTTAATTGATCTGTATTTGTAGTCCAAGATGTACCGCCATTTGTCGTTTTCCACAAGCCACCATCTGGAGCCCCGACCCATATCGTATTGCTGTTGGTTGGGTCAAAACGAATAAAATTCAAGCGACCAGCACCACCGCCGGTAGGCTTACCAATTGGTCCAATAATTTGCCAGCTCCCATTGGTTGATTTTGGGGTTCCAGCTTGAATAAGATCCAACTCCCATTGTTTGTAATTTCTGTAGTTTTGAGATGGCAATGTAAGATCCCCTGATGGATAAACCCTAGGTGCCATGTAATATTCCCAACGTTTGAAGGCCTTATAACCTTTTCCTTTTTCAATTGTTTTACCAGCCCAATAATTATTGAACTCAGTTTGAACGTCGTAAAAATTAGCGTTTGGATCCCTCATCATTTCGACCCATTCTTGTGTTTGAGCGGAGAATTTCAAACAAATAGATAGTACGACAAGTAGAGTAAAGTTTAATTTCGTTTTCATAGTTTGCATGTTTTAGACGGGCAAGTTAAAAAAGTAACTTGAAAAAAAAAAGCCCTATATATTATTTTTATTTATGACCTCATTTAAGAAATCCCAAGATTCGCTTTAAAGACACCATTTCACAAACAACTAATCACCCAACTTGTTTATCGTTTATTAAATTTAAGTCGATTAAAACATATTTGATAGATATTCGATTACCAAGAACAATTTCGCTAACTTTAAAATGAATGATACTGACACTTAATGATCGAAACAAAGATTTTTTTGAATCTGTATATGCAGTAGTTCGACTCATTCCTGCTGGTCGAGTGACGTCATACGGAGCGATTGCAAAATATCTTGGCACTGCTAAATCATCACGCATGGTGGGTTGGGCAATGAACGCATCCCATCAAATCCCAGGTATTCCGGCTCATCGGGTCGTTAATCGAAATGGCATGCTTACAGGAAAAATGCACTTTTCAAACGAAAAGGAAATGGAGAAGTTGTTAACTACTGAGGGAATTGAAGTTGTTAACGACGTAATCGTCCATTTCAAGTTGATTTTTTGGGATCCGACCATAGAATTAGTGATGGATTAATCATAATAAATAATCTTTCTTTCACTAAACCGATTACCTTTGATTTCATGATTCTCGTAACAGGAGGTACTGGATTATTAGGCAGTCATTTGCTTTATCAACTTGTTCAGCAGGAGTCTGAAATACGTGCACTTTACCGAGACGAAAAAAGATTGAAACACGTCAAAAGTCTTTTTCATTATTATAATTCTGAGCAATCAGTAAGTCTTTTAGACAAAATACAATGGATTAAAGGCGACATCAATAATGTAGTAGAATTAGACGAAGCAATGGAAGGGGTTGATTTCGTATATCACTGCGCAGGTTTCGTGTCTTTTGAAGGAAAGGATTTCAAGAAATTGATGAAAATCAATAGAGAAGGAACAGCCAATGTTGTCAACTGCTGTCTTGAAAAAGGAATCAAGAAATTATGTCACGTAAGTTCCACAGCAGCTATCGGAGTGGGAAAAGATGGCTATACCACTGAAGAAACTGTTTGGAAAAATGGAAACGAAACAAGTGGGTATTCTGTTTCAAAGTACTCAGCAGAAAAGGAAGTTTGGAGAGGTGTTGAAGAAGGGTTGTCTGCTGTAATTGTTAATCCATGTGTGATTTTTGGTGCTGGATACTGGGATGAAAGTTCACTCACTATTTTCAGAACTGTAAACAACGGCTTGCGTTTTTTCACCAATGGGTGCAATAGTTTTGTTGACGCCAGAGATGTGGCTGAGATCATGATTCAATTGATGCAAAGCCCAATAGAAAGTGAACGCTTTTTATGCACTGGGGAAAATGTAACTTTCAGAGAATTAATGACAAAAGTTGCTATTGGTCTGGGTAAACAACCTCCATCAATAAGCACTCCAAAATGGCTCGTAGGAATTGCATGGAGAATCGCACGAATTGGAGCGCTTTTTAGCGGCAGAAAGGCGACTCTTACAAAGGACTCTGCAAATTCGTCTTTCAAGAAGATTATCTATGATTCATCTAAAATACAAAACACCTTGAATTTCAAGTTTAAATCACTGGATGAAACAATTGACAATACAATTAAAGGCAGATTGGATTGAACAAAAAAAAGGAGAGGTTTGTTACTGAAATAAGCATGTTCAATATAAATTTCATAAAGAACTTAAAAGTTGAGAATCTTCTCATCGGGATTCTTGTTGTGTTTTATTCTGTTGGAATTATAGGAACCTCAATAACCTCTTTTCAAGATTTCTTTCTTTCATTATCCACTTACAATTTACTTTTATCCTTTTTTGTAGCCCTTGTTGCGTTAGAATTGAAAACGCCACGAGTTTATTTATTTATTGCGAGCTGTTATGTCATAACGATGCTCGCTGAGTGGATTGGCACTTCAACTGGTTTACTTTTTGGAAATTACTGGTATGGAAACAATCTTGATCCAAAGATGATGGGGGTGCCGCTCATTATTGGAATCAATTGGTGGTTATTGGTTGTCGGATCGCATGCCATTTCGGGGTTTTTAAACATTAAAGGATTTTTAAAACCTATCGTTTCTGCTGGTCTTATGACACTCATGGACCTCATCATGGAGCCTGTTGCCATAAAGAGTGATTTTTGGCATTGGAAAAATGAAATTATACCTTTGTACAATTACTTTTGTTGGTTTGTTATTGCGTACATTTTGCATCTTGTTCTCCAGAGTGTTGACCAAGCAAAACCGAACAAAGTACACGCTGTATTGTTTTTAATTATGGCAGTTTTTTTTGTTGTTTTAAATTTGAATTAATATGTATTGGTGGGGCCCTTTACTTTTATTGTTAACTTTCTTTGTCATGGAATTTATGGCTTGGGCAACACATAAATTCGTTATGCACGGATTGATGTGGCATTTCCATTCCGATCATCATGTGGAGGAGCCTGGTTTTTTTGAGCGAAACGATGTGTTTTTCTTGATTTATGCTATTCCGTCATGGTTGTGCATTATGCTAGGAATGATGAATAATAATTATGTCGCAGTATGGATCGGTTATGGCATCGCGGCTTATGGTTTTGCATATTTTCTCATTCATGATGTATTCATTCACCGAAGATTCAAATGGTTGCGTGACATCGACACACCCTATTTCATTGCCATTCGTAAAGCACACAAGGTGCACCATAAACACCAAGGGAAAGAGCATGGAGAATGCTTCGGAATGCTTTGGGTTCCAAGAAAATATTACAAAGAAGCAAAACGTTCGTTTGCTCTAAAACAGAATAAGGCATGAGCCTCTATGGTTGGGTTATTCTTGCAACAATTGCTGGGCCATTAGCGCTCAGCTTCGACAAAAAAGTGCATTTCTACACTTATTGGAAAGCGCTTTTTCCAGCTTTATTGCTTATTGGAACAGTCTTCTTAATATGGGACGAATACTTCACGATCAACAAAATTTGGGGTTTTAACAATGACTATCTTCATGGTATTTACTTAGGTCATTTGCCACTTGAAGAAGTACTGTTTTTCTTAGTGGTTCCTTACGCTTGTGTTTTTATTTATGAAGTTTTAATAGCTTATTTTCCAAACGTAAAACTGGAAAAAACAACCAAGATATTCACCTTTCTTTTCACTTTTGCCGGCTTAATTTTCGGCATTATGCACATGGAAAACTGGTACACGGCCAGCGCATGTATTGTTTCAGCCATGTTGACCATTTGGTTCTATTTTGTGAATCGCGTTGCATGGTTTCACTATTTCGTTTTTGCCTTCCTAGTTGCTATTATTCCTTTCTTAATCGTGAATGGAATTTTAACTGGGGCAGTTACTACAAAACCAATCGTATGGTACAGTGAAAATCACATTATGGGTTCACGCATTGTGACAATTCCTGTGGAAGATTTGTTTTACAATTACGCAATGTTACTTCCGATTGTGGCAATTTATGAAGTATTAAAAACAAGGCGTGCTTTAAAACTGAATCAATAGAACGAATAGTTCTTGAACGAGAGTATCATGATGAAATTCGTTGCCACATCACGCGTCAGGACGTAGGTTAGCAATTTGCTTTTTTCGTTATATATCATTTCAGTTTCAGTGATATAAACACCATTTCGGTAGTATTGTTTTTCAGTCAAATTTCCATGGTCATCATACAAATAGATACTTTCCTCTGAAGGTTTGACCTCATCTTGTATGAAGGTTTTGACAGAGGCTAACAATCCCTTTTCATTGTAGGCATATTTATAGGATGTTACACCTGTTGTCATGATCAGTTGCTGCCGTTTTTCGGTGCGGTATCCGAGACTATTGTAATAGGTGAATTCATGCATATAAGGCAAATCATAGCTATTGTAGATCGTTTTTTTGATCGAACTGTCACCCACTTCATAGCGCATTGATTCAGAATTCAGCACCGTTCGGTGCGGTTTTTTCAATGAATCGATGTAGTCACGGGCATAACTTTCACGATTGATTCGCTTGCTTGTATCGTAGTCAAAAAGTGTGGTTGTAAAACCTTTCCCATCTCCTTTTTTATACTCAATCAATGTATTATCTGGAGCGTACGCATAAATATTCCATGTTGTATCTTTTGTACCGTCATCCTTGCGTGTTTCATAGGAAGCAACAAGTCTGCCCAGCGTATCAAACTGGTAAACATACTTGTACTGCGTATTTTTCATCGCATCACCTGGTTTTTTGTAAGTGAATTGACCATTTAGCGATTTAATCTTATTGATTTTGATAAATTCCGGACTAAAAAATGGTTTGTCAGAGAATGCAGCGCCCTCGCGGTTGTCGAGCATTTGCCCAAAAACCGTCGAAACAGAGATCATTAAGAAAAAAATAAGGTGTCTCACTTTGCAAAAAACGTAATTCTTACTTGACCAAAAACGTGCTACTTCAGATTGTTATCCATAGTGGATATTGAATAAGTCGATACTCTGAAATCATTACCATTTTGTTGGGACTCTCTATGCTCTTAGAATTTCAAATTCTAAAGGAAATATCTATCAAGTATTTAACCCCAACCCAAACGAAATAACTAACTTCAAAGCACCAATTGAAGGTATCAACGAAATCCATTTTGAAATGAAAAAAGGAGAAAAAGTTGTCATTGTTGGAGGAGGATTTGCGGGATTGAATTTCGCAAAACAAATGGCAAAAAAAGACGTCGAAGTAATTTTAGTAGACAAACAAAATCACCACCAGTTTCAACCACTTTTTTATCAAGTTGCCAGTGCCGGGCTCGAACCATCAAGCATCTCTTTTCCCTTTAGAAAGATCTTTCAAAAAGTTTCGAATGTTGAATTCAGAATGGCAGAAGTTGAAAGCGTAGTTGCAGCTGAAAACAAACTGCGTAGCTCATCTGGAGACATTTCCTATGATCATTTAGTAATTGCAACAGGATGTACAACGAATTTCTTTGGAAATAAAACATTGGAAGAACATGCATTGCCAATGAAAACAACGCAAGAAGCTATTGCAATTCGCAATCAATTATTGTTGAGTTTTGAGAAGATTGTAACAGCTTCCGAAGATGAAAAAGAAGCATTGCTGAATTTGGTGATTGTTGGTGGAGGACCAACAGGCGTTGAACTTGCTGGATCATTTGCAGAAATGCGTGCAACTATTCTACCAAAAGATTATCCGAAAGTAGATTTCTCCCAAATGCGCATTATCATTGTTGAAGGAAGTGAAAACACACTGAACAGCATGAGTGAAAACGCCAAGACGAAATCTGAATTCTACCTGAAACAAATGAAGGTGGAAATCATCAAAGGTACACATGTGACTTCTTATGACGGATTCAACGTTTCATTGGATAATGGCGAAACACTCAAGGCGGCAAATGTCATTTGGTCGGCAGGTGTGAAAGGCAACACACTTTCAGGATTAGAAGAAGCAACCATGGTAAGAAACCGCTACAAAACTGATCGGTACAACCGCATTCAAGGTTTTGAAAATATTTATGCCATTGGTGATATTTCATACATGGAAACGCCTTTTTATCCACTCGGTCATCCACAACTAGCGAATGTTGCCATCAACCAAGGGAAAAACTTGGCAAAAAACCTCTTGGGAAGTTGCGAAAATAAAATGTGGAAAGAATACGAATACAATGATTTAGGATCTATGGCTACCATCGGAAAACACAAAGCGGTGGTTGATTTACCACAATACAAATTCAGTGGCTATTTCGCTTGGTTGATTTGGATGTTCTTGCATCTCATGCTTATCCTTTCAACTCGCAACAAATTGATTATTTTCTTTAACTGGGCTTGGAGCTACATCACAAACGATTCCTCACTGCGCTTGATTTTGGATAATAATGATAAGAAATCAACTGATGAAAAATAAATTTGCAATTTAGATGCATATTTGATTAAGTTCTTTCCGGTAGAGTGATTTTGAAATCTATAAGTTTATTTAATTGTAAACCTCTACCTAGCAATCATTTTCAACACCTCCTTCTCGTCTGCTGTTGGTAATAAACATGTTCCGTCGTAACACACAAAATGCATGGTTTTATCACTACCCTTTTTATCATGTGTGATCGGTAAAGTTGCGTTGGATCCTCCAGCAAATAAGACACGAGGCAGATAATGTTTTTGTAATCCCAGCGCTGCAGGAATAGCTTCATGCCCAGCGACAACAACTTGATAAAAATCATTTACAATTTTCATTAACAAACTTGCCCAATTTGAATAACCTGAACCGTATTGCTCCATACCATCATAGATATTGGCAACTTGCTGCTTTGCCATATCAACAAAGTCTTTTTTGTGGTAGTAATGACCCAAGTTAAATAAATTCTTAGCCATGACTGAGTTACTTGCTGGAATCACATTGTCATTTAATTCCATTTTACGAGCGATCAATGTGGTTGAATCGTCTGTGAAATAGAACATTTTGCTAGAACTGTCTTGAAATAAATCCAAGGTCAACTGATTCAATTCAAATGCAACTTGAATCCATTGTTCATCAAATGTTACTTGATACAATTGAATGAACCCATCAATGACATGCGCATAATCCTCTAAAAACGCATCAATATTCGATAAGCCTTCTTTGTAATTTCGCATCAATTTCCCTTCTTGGGTGCGCTGATATTTTAAGATCCAACGGGCATTTTTCAAAGCTAAATGCAGGAATTCCTCTTCACCAAAGGCAGCATACGCCTGACACAGACCTTTTAATGTCATGGCATTCCACGAAGTCAAACTTTTATCGTCTGTTCCAGGTCTGACACGATGCGAGCGTTCATCCAATAATTGTTGGTTTATTTCTGCAACTTTAGACTCAAATTCATCCAGCGTCCAATTCATTTTCGCTGAAAAAGCCTTATCAGATTCCGTTCGCAAGGGAATGTACTTTTCTTCCTCCCAATAACCGCGGGCATTCAAATTGTAGAAGTCTTTGACCCAAACAAAATCTTCTCCTAAAACAGCTTTCATTTCTTCGGGTGTCCAACAATAGAATTTGCCTTCTTCACCTTCGCTATCGGCATCCAAAGCCGAATAAAAAGCACCCTCTTTGGTGAGCATTTCGCGCTGCAACCATTCTACTGTTTGAAAAACAATACGTTTGTACAAAGGTTTTTGAAAATGTTTGTAAGCCAACGAATAAAGATTCAATAATTGTCCATTATCATACAACATCTTTTCAAAATGCGGCACTTTCCAAAGCATATCAACGGAATAACGCGTGAATCCGCCTCCCACTTGATCATAAATCCCTCCCATTGCCATTTTATCGAGTGTTAACTCAACATGTTTGAGCACTTTTTCATTTTCATAATGAACACCATATTCCAACAGAAACTCATAATTGGAAGGCAAAGGAAACTTGGGCGCGCGAGAATCACCGCCCTCCATGCTGTCAAAATTTCTTGACCAACGCAGCACTAATTCGTGCAACTTCTCTTCAGAAAATTCTTCAACCTTCTTTGGTTCGTCGATCAATTCACTGCAAATGATACCCTCGTGCAAATTCTCAGCATATTCAAGTGCTTTTTCACGGTCGTTTTTCCATGTATGTTCCAGTGATCGCAAAATATGCATCCATTGGTCTTTTGGAAAATAAGTACCCCCGTAAATTGGTCGACCATCAGGTAAGGTAAAACAGTTCAAGGGCCAGCCTCCTCTTTGCGTCATCAATTGCACAGCGGTCATGTAAACTTGGTCGACATCCGGGCGTTCTTCTCGATCTACTTTGATACAAAAAAAATGCTTGTTCATCAATTCAGCCACATCCTCATTCTCGAAAGATTCATGTTCCATCACATGGCACCAATGACAAGCAGAATACCCCACGCTCACCAACACGAGTTTGTTTTCACGCTTTGCTAAATCGAATGCCTCCTCCGACCAAGGCAACCATTCAACGGGATTGTACGCATGTTGAAGTAAATAGGGTGATGTCTCATTGATAAGTGCATTGGGCTTTCTTTCCATGTGTCAAAATTACGGAATGTAACAGAACTCTGCTGATGCGTTTTTGGTATATTTATCCCAATGAAATCAATCCTTCTTCTATTCATCTCTTTGCCTATTTATCTGTCTGCTCAAATTACTTTCGACAAAGTGAAGTATGATTTTGGAAATCTCAACTCTTACGACGACCGATTTGTGGATATTAAGGTCACAAACCTGGGATCGAAAAAAGGGTATGTACTACGCGTAAAAAAACCAATGGAAGTTGTCTATCTTGCCAAAGCGCCAGGCATGGAAAAAGACAGCTCAGTTTATCTTCGGTTTCAGGTTAATCCGAAGGAAAAAGGGAGATTTCAATACGACATTGAAGTGTATACCAGTGACAAAGACTTACCCACAATCATTCAACTTAAAGGATCTTTGAATGATCTTCCTGCGGAAGGAAATTTATTCACTGCTTGTCCAGATTTTAATTCAAGGCCCGGCGGAAAGGCCTATAATTTTGACCTTACCGTAATAACGATTGACAAAGAAACACGAAAAGAAATACCTGATACAAAAGTTACGCTCCTGCAAAATGGGCAACCTATTTGGTTGGAGCAAACAGACAAGCAAGGTCGTGTAAAAAAGGAAGCAAGTTTAGGATTCAGCTATTTTTTTGCCACTCATCCGTCATACAAGAGTGCCGAAATGGGTGCTTACATTAATTTTCAGCGTAATGAAATAGTCATTGAATTAGAGAAAAATCCAATTAGTGCCAATACGTTGCAAACAACAGAACCAAAAAATGACATTTCCGAAGTTTCGCCAAAAGAAGAATTAAATCAAGAATTAATTGCAGATGTATCAAGAAAGGATTCAATTGATCTTAATCAACAACAAAATTTTACAGAACAAAACTATAAACCCATCAATGTCATCTTTGTATTAGATGTTTCTTCCTCCATGAATCAGGGAGATAAAATTGAATTAATGAAGTATACCTTACTGCAACTGGTTGAACTGCTTCGACCTTGCGACAACATGGGAATTGTGACCTATTCTGACAATGCACGCGTGTTACTTCCGCCTACAACAGGTGCAGATAAAGCGAATATCCAATCAGAAGTGAGCAATTTAAAAGCCGCTGGCTTAACTGCAGGAGGAACAGGAATCAAAATGGGTTACAAGGAAGCAATGAAACACCTCGATGATGAATCGCTGAACCTGGTTATCGTTGTGACAGACGGTGCTTTCAATAAAGACTCGGAAGATTATAAAAAACAGATTAAAAAATACAAGAAAAAAGGTGTATCCATGAGTATTATTGGAATAAAACTAAAGGATTCAGACCGGCAAAAAATGTTGGAAGTGACGCAACTCAGCGGGGGCAATTTGATCCCTGTTGATAAATTAGCAGATGCTGCAGCGAACCTTAAAAAGGAAATCAAAAGCAAGGCACTCAAGTCGAATTAATATTTCATATTTAATTCACATAATTTTTGATTTTAGCTGACAAGTTTTATCTAAATTTACACACTACTCTAAGATAAACCGACTCTATGACCGAAGAAATCAAAGTACTTGTTGTTGACGATCACGAATTGATTCGTGATGCTTGGATTTCACTTTTAAATGATGCACCAGGCATCAGAGTGGTGGGAAAATCTGACAATGCGGATGAAGCTTATGAGTTAGCATTGCAATTCAAACCAGATATCGTCTTAATGGATATTAATTTGAAAGGAAGTTCTGGATTCGATGCTGCACAGAAAATTTGCAACAGTTTGGCAAAAACAAGAGTAATCGGTTTAACGCTGCACGACGAGATCAATTTTGTTAAGCGATTTCTTTCTGTAGGTGGGAAGGGATATTTGACCAAAAACATTGGGAAATCCGAATTAATTTCTGCGGTACATTCAGTTTTTAACGGCGAAACATACATCGCAAATGAGATCAAGGATCGTTATTTTGCTTCATTGTTGCATGTTGAGCCAGAGAATGCACAGAAAGAATTGACCATGAAGGAAATTGAGATCGTTAAGCATATTTCTGAAGGCCTGACTTCTAAGGAAATTGCAGAAAAGTTATTTCTTTCTCCACGAACAGTAGAAACACACCGTCACAATATTTTAAAGAAACTTGGATTTTCAAATGCTGCACAATTGAGCAGCTGGGCAAAAGACAAAGGGTACCTTTAATTTTCTTCTGTTTTACTGAGCAATGGGCGCAGTATTTCTTTCATCTGGTCTTCCCTCCACGGTTTCCCGATGAATGAAAAAAGTAATTTTTCATCTTCAAGTTCTGCAACCGCGACATCATTTGCCTGGCCTGAAAGTAGAATACACTTTAACTCCGGATTTATCTTTTTCATTTTCCGAATAAGTTGAGCACCACTCATTCCGGGCATTTGATAATCCGTCATTAAAAACAATGGTTCTAACCCGTAGGATTTAATCTCTTCTAGCTTTTCTTCTACTTGGGTGGGATCTGTTGTGCTTTCTACAATTGTATTTACTGGATTAACTAACTTTTTCATCTGGAAATCAATCAAATGAAGTATAACCGGATCGTCATCAACGCATAGCACAGCATACTTAAATTTATCCATCGCAGAGAAAAATCAATTAATTACCAAATATAAGAGAATTCAGAAATTAATTGTTCTTTGGAAACAGAAATTCAAAGGTGGTCATCTTATCCGAAGAGGTAACTAAAACTTGACCATGATGTTCGTTAATAATACGTTTGACTATGCTTAATCCCATTCCTGTACCCTTTTGTTTCCCTTTCGTCGTATAGAATTTCTTAAACATATTGTCCAAGACCTCCTCGTCTATTTTCGGACCATTGTTTTGAAAAGAAATTGAATGGTACTCTGTCTTTTCAGTATATAAAATATATATATATCCTTCTCCTTCCAGCGCCTCAATGGAATTTTTTATAATATTTGACCAAAGCTGATAGAGTTTGTTCTCAAATCCAAGAATAATTATGTCTGGAACCTCAAAATGAACATCCACTTTGTTTTTGAGTTCGTGAGCGAAAACAGTCAAAATTGTTTGAATATTCGTCTTTAAATTGACTTCTTTTTGCTCCTCACTTGAGCTATTTTGAAGGTAATTTCTCAGATTACTTACAACCGAAGTCGCTTTATCACCCGAAGCAATGATGGTATCCACTAAATTGCGAATAGTCTGAATATGATAAATCAAATCCAAATACTGCAGCGGATTTTCTGCTGCACAAATGTGTGCAATCAATTCCTCTTCATCCACTGTAATTCGAGCCTTTACAAATGCACTAGCCAATGAATTGGCGTCAACTGATAGGGAAGGGAAATTCTTTGTGATGTGTTGTACTATGCTGGCTGATTCCTTCATTGCCTGAAGTCCACCCATTACCATTTCAATTTCCTGTGACATAGCACGCTGACAGGCAAAATGCATTTGATCGACTGAACACTTTTCAATGACTGATTTAAATAGGTTTTCAAGCACAAAACGAATACTTTCAATGCCAACTTTTATTGATCCCAAAGGCGTGTTCATATCATGAGCCACACCGGCAGCAATTTCTCCAAGCAAGGCTAATTTTTCATGCTCAGATAGCATGTTCGTCAATTTGGAATTTTCACGACGTTTTTCAAAAACTTCAATCTCTAAATTCTGATTGATTCGTTCAATTTCCTCTTTTGCGTTTGTAAGTTCGTTAATCGATTTTATTCTTGATTGAACATTGACAAGTATTTCAGCAAACAACTTCAAAATGAGTACATCTTGGTCTTCAAACCGTTTTTTTTGAGCAACAGCATCAAAGCCTATAAATCCTGTGCATTTACCATTTGAAAGCATAGGAATGGCCAATACGCTCTTTATTTCTTGGTCTTGCAACAATTTCTTCAATTGACTTTCTGACAGCGTATCCACATCCGGAAAATTAATCAATTCGTGTTTGAAGTGAAATTCTGTCCACTGACTGATTTCCTCGAAGGTTAAGTTCTGTAAATTATCAATTTGGGGTGTAATTCCAGTTCTGCACCATTCATGCGTATTGGAGCACGTTTCAAGTTCATGATCATACTTAAAAACGTAAGATCTATCTACACTAAAAAACTCACCCAATTCTTTCAAAGCATTGTTCAACGAATCTTCAAATGCGTCAAGTTCTATGTTAACAAAACGATTCGAAATACTGAGCAATAAATCTTGAAATGCTACTGTGTTTTTTAGTTTTTCCTCCCCTAGTTTTTCTTTCGTTATGTCTTGACGAACCGATAAATAGCTTTTTACTTCGTCATTCTCATTAACCACCGGGTAAATCAGCGTTTTGACCCAATAAAAACTGCCATCCTTCGCTTTGTTGCAAATTTCTCCAGACCAAGTTTTATTCGATTTGATTGTCCGCCAAAATTCAGCCCAAAATTCATTTGAATGGTACCCTGAATTAATGACTGAATGTTTTTGGCCTATTAATTCATTTGCGGTATATTGAGAAAGCTCACAAAATTTTTCGTTTACATAGCTAATTACACCATTTAAATCCGTTTCAGAGACCAATGAACTTGAATCAATGGCAGAATTTAAAACCTCTAAAAAACGATTGGTTTCAACTAATCTTGCTTCAGTTTCTTTTCGTCTTGAAATATCCTTTGTGGTCGCAATTGTATAAGGCTCACCATCCAGTTCCTTGTAAACAACTGTTATTTCAACCGGAGTACTTTTTTTAGTTTCAATATTTGTATGCTGTCCTTCAACAATTCTGATACCAGCATTTTTTAAAAAGACCAGTTCTTCATCCCATTGCTCAGTCGTCTTAAAATAGCTTTCGATGTCAAAAACTGTATTATTTCTGTAATCAATTTTAGTGAATCCAAGTCTTTCTCTTGCCAATTTATTCATGTAAACAAATTGACCAACCTTGTCACAAACTTGAATGGCTAGAATATTATTTTCTAGAATTAATTCTAAGAGTTCAAAATAATTTTTAGCCTCTTGATTAAGTCCAATTGCAGCGTGGTTCATCCTTTCTTTTGCCTTTTAATAACTATTCGGGAAAAATTTGAAGTTCTGTTCCTTTTCCTATTTCACTTGAAACCCCTCCTTGTAATTTCCCTATTTCCATGCGACTAGCAATATTGGACATTCCCAGGCTACCTTGTGCTTTTGTTTTGTCAAAACCTACACCGTCATCTTTAATGAGAATTTTCCATTTTCCAGATTCTCCTCTTAAACTGATCCAAATGTTTTTTGCGTTTGAGTGTTTGAGTGAATTGTTTATGAATTCCTGAATAATTCTGTAAATATTGAAAGTGTCCACACCTTCAAAATGGTCTTCAGATATTTCATTTTCTATAACAAAATCACAATGACTGCTATTCAACATATTGACACGATCCGTCAAACTCTTAAGCCCGCTAAGTAATCCTTTGTCAAGCTCCGGAGGCAATAGTGTATATGAAATATTTTTAATCTCTTTTATTGAATTGTTGAGTAAATCAGAATACGACTTAATACTTTCCTTTTGTGCTTCATCAATATTAAATGACTCAAACCACAATTTTAAGAGTACAAGATTCTGTGCCAATCCATCGTGTAGTTCTCTCGCAATTTTTTTCTTCTCCCCCTCTTGGGCATTTGAAATCAAAGAGTATTTTTTTGATTCGAACAAAACCTCTTCAGTTCTATCAATAATCAATACCACGAAGCTGTCCTTTTCAGAAAGCATCTTGTTGCCAATTAAATCAACATGGATGAGTTTTCCAGTTTTTGTTTTCTGAATTATTTTTTTGTGAAACGAATCGTTAGCAAACTCGGCTTGAAGGAGTTTTTCAGAGTTTTGGCAAAAATCAAGTAACGATGCTTTTTTGAGATCTGACTTATTCAATTCATAGAGATTACAAAAGGCATCGTTGGCCATCTCAATGGCTAAGGTGTCTCCAATGACTGCAATTACAGGCAAAGGTGAGGCTTCAAACACACTTCTGAATTTACGTTCAGAAGCTGCCACGCGGTTCTGCTGCAAGACCCTTTCGCGACTGTACTCAATTGTTTTTCCGAGTAATTTCGAATTTGCGTCTCCTTTTAATAAGTAATCCTGTGCACCTTCTTTAACGAGCCTGTTTGCGAGGCTTTCATCCTCATTTCCGGTGACAATCACAATCGCAGAAGAGGGGCATATTTCTTTCGCTTTAAAATAAGTGTCAATTCCCGAAGAGTCAAGGATATTCAAATCTAGCAACACAACTTCCGGCGTAAAAAACTCCGTGATGTCTTTTAGTTCTGCAATGGATTTTACTTGTTGGATATGACTGTCTATGTATCCACCTGAAGAAAGCTGAAAATGAATGAGTTGACCGAAGAAATAGTCATCCTCAACAATCAATATTTTCGTTTCTTTTGTCATTAGCAAGGGTGCTCAAAAATGCCTACAAACAAGCATGGTTAGACCTAGAGAATTCAAAACTAGAAAGAATAAGCGAATTAACCTACCCAACTACGTAGAGTAAACCTGCGTAATTATACGTAGTTTTAAAAAATTAAAGTATATTGTACCATAACAAAGTAGCTTAATCTATTTCTTTGTAACGTGCAAAAATCTATACAATGGGTGGTAGAGCTGTAGTGGTAGAGGATTTCGTGTTGCTTTCTCAAGTTTGGTCTGCACTTCTTACCTCTATGAATTATTCTGTTAGTGTCTTTCATGAGGCTGAAAATGTTTCAGAAATGATCCTTGAATTGGAACCTGAAATCATTTTGATGGATGTTAATCTTGAAGGGACCAAAACTGGAATTGATTTATCTGAAGAATTACTAGCCATCAATCCGAATTTAAAAATCATTGCCTTAACACTTCAAAGTGGCCAGGAATATGTGCAAAAAGCACTTGAAATAGGAATGCGCGGCTATGTCACAAAAAACAGCAAAGTAGATGTCATTAAGGAAGCCATCGAGCAGGTTCTTGAAGGGAATATTTACCTGTGTGAAGATGTCCGTTACCCCAATTTAAAGTTCCACTAATTTCTTTTCGTGGTCACAAAAACCTTGTCTTTATCGAGTTGATCACTTAACGAATCAAAAAAGCTATCTCGGTCTTTTGGATCGATGCTATCCAATGGAAAAAACAGTTGTAAATCTTTGATGTAATCAAAATAAAGCGAATCTTGATGGATACTCACCTTGCGTAAGCCAGAGAAATAAACCAATTGTACATCTCGATCTGCCATGATCACAGCCTTTGTTGTGACACCAACACGGAAGCCTTTGCGAAGGAGTCCTACAAGTAAAAAAATCAGGTTGTCGATCGTAGGCACTAAAAATGCAAGCGCTGGTAACCATGCCTGTTTTGTTAATTCGTAAAGTCCGAAAGCAACGAATCCAAAAACCATGGATTCTAGCAGTGTGTATACAATAATGCGCTGTGTGCGGTCTTTACCGACAGGCTTATTCCACTTGAATTTTGATGTTTTAAACACAAGTATCATTCCCATCCATCTTCGAATGGAACGCCTTAGGTTCACCATTAGAATAAGCACCCCAAGAATTAAGAAAATAATCGAGGAGTAAGTCATTTGTCCGCCTGTCGTTCGCAAAAACTCGACCGGAAGATCGAATCCAACAACAATTGCAATTGCCATTGTTGGAAACAGCAGAAACAATAAAAGCGCATTGATGAATCTATTCATTCGGTATAAGCTTGAGTTTTCTTTTCAAAGATTCAATGCGTTGATTGGCTCCATTTATCTTCGCTTCCACCTCTTTGCGCAAGGCGTCAGCACCTTTGGAACGGGCAAAAAAGCCTAAATTATTTTCTAACTGAAGGATTTCACTTTTGATTTTTTCAATCTGCTGGCGAATATCAGCGCGCTCTTTGGAAAATGCTCTGCCTGCATCCGCACTTGCCGACAAGGTGTCGATGCGTGCCTGGAAAAGAATTTTTTCTTTCTCCTCCCCTTCAAGCTTTAATTGACCATAATGTTTGTCCAACCCACGCTTAAATGCATTGTAAACATCGTCTTTTTGTTTCAAAGGAACCTTTCCCAATGCATTGAAATTTGCAGCAAATGATTTCAAGTCTGCCAAGGATTGTTGTTTATCATCAGAAGGTTGATAAGCGTCTATTTCAGCAATTAAAGCCAATTTCTTTTCTAAATTAACTTCCAATTCTTTGTCTTGGTCTTCGAAATTTTTCTGACGTGCGTTGAAAAAATGATCACACGCTGCTCTGAAAGCTGTCCACAAACGTTGCTCTTGTTTTGGACCAGCACTGCCAACATTTTTCCATTGTTTTTGCAACTTCACAAGTTGATCTGCTGTTGCTTTCCAGTCCGTTGAATCTTTGATTGCTTCTGCTTTTGCGACCAATTCTGCTTTTGCATCCGCAATTTTCTTAAATCCTTGTTGAACAACTTCAAAATAAGCCTTCTTGCTTGCAAAGAAGGTATCAGCCAAACCGCGGAATGATTTATAGATTTCCTCGTTTTCTTTTCTTGGTCCAAAACCAATTGCGCGCCAATTTTCTTGAAGCTTCAATAAATTTTCTGTTGCCTGATCCCACGCCTTCACAGAATCGAAATCCTGAATTGAGGCAACTAGTTCTTCGGCCTCTTTTAGAATTTCTTTCTTTTTATTGATGTTCTCTTGTAAGGCGTTTCTTCGTTCGTCGTAAAAAGCATGAATTCTTTCATAAATCTTCTTTACGTGTCCCCAATATTCTGACTTAAGACGTTCCCATTCTTCATTAGCAACAGGACCAATATCTTCCCATTCATTTTGAAGTACTTTCAACGTCGCTTCCGTTTCTTTAATGGAATCGCTGGCTACCAAACTTGCCAACTTAGAAATCACCTCTTCTTTCAGTTGCTGGTTTCTTCGAAGGTCATGGTCCTTGAGTTCGCGGTAGATCTTTAAATTGTAGAAAAACTGTTCAAGCAAACGTGAATATTCCTTCTGTATGTCGTCACGCTTTGCTCTTGGGATGTCTCCAATTGTTTTCCAGGTTTCCTGAATTTCTTTGTATGCGTTTAAGGCTGAGCCAATATTTTCCTCTTCCTGAATTACTTTATTCAAGCGTGTAATCAACTCATTTTTTTGCTTCAGGTTTTCATTTTCCTGCGCATTCCTTAAGTCTGACTGCACCTTTAACTTATCGCGAAAACCATTGTACTCCTCGTTAAAAGCTTTGCGAAGGGAACGAATATCCTTTGGTTCGTATTCTTCCCCTTTTTCGGCAGCTTCCATTTGAGCGATTTGATCGAGACGTTCCATTTCAATGATTGCATCATCAAAACGCACTTTCAATTCATTGATTTCGCGGGCAACCGAAAATACATCTTCGTTGGCAGTCAGCGCGACTAATTCTTCAAGTAATTCCCTTTTTTCCATGACTTACACAGTTTGCACCATGTCAAAGTTCGCAAGAGAAATGAACTCCTCAATGCGTTCTTCAATATCTTTATGTGAAATTTCCAATAATCTTTCTGTACCAAATTTCTCCACACAAAAAGAGGCCAATGCAGATCCTGCGATGATTGCACGCTTCATGTTGGTAAAAGAAGTATCATCAGTAGCAGCAAGATAGCCGATAAATCCTCCGGCAAATGTATCACCTGCACCTGTTGGGTCAAACACATCCTCCAACGGCAATGCCGGAGCAAAGAAAATATTATCCCCATGGAAAAGCAGCGCACCATGCTCACCTTTTTTGATGATCAAATACTTAGGGCCCATCGCGCGAATCACTTTTGAAGCTTTCTTCAACGAATATTCACCAGACAATTGACGCGCTTCCTCATCATTGATAATAAGCACATCAACAAGCGCCAATGTTTTCTTTAATTCGTCCATTGCAATATCCATCCAAAAATTCATGGTATCCATTGCAATTAATTTTGGACGTTTTTCAAGGCGTTCAATCACTGTGCGTTGCACTTGTGGACTCAAATTGCCCAACATCAAATACTCTGCCCCTTGATACGAAGCTGGAATAATTGGATCAAAATGCTCTAATACATTGAGTTCTGTTACCAACGTATCTCTTGAGTTCATATCATTGTGGTAGCGACCAGACCAAAAGAAAGTTTTCTCACCTTTTTTCACTTGCAATCCAGAAAGGTCAATCCCTTTTGTTGCAAGTATATCCAACATACTTTGAGGGAAATCATCTCCCACAACAGAGACTATTTTTTGATCCTTCGCGTAAAAGGAAGATGAAAGTGCAATAAAAGTACCTGCCCCTCCAATAATCTTATCCGTTTTACCAAATGGTGTTTCAATCGCATCAAAGGCAACACTGCCCACAGTCACTAAACTCATGTTCTATTTTTTGAAGGCCAAAGATACAACGAACATTTGAACATTCAAGACAAAAGACTTGGAGACGGGAGACTTTAAGACGAAAGACTTGGAGACGAAAGACCTGGAGACGAAAGACTTATTTCATTTGAACACATTTAACTTTATAGATATTAAGATTTTAGGACCTTAAGATGTCAAGACTTGATCCCTTTGAACTGATTGAACATTGTTTTGAACCCATGAATTCTCTCTCACCACAAAGATACAAGTCAATGAAAAGACAAACCCTGAATAGGTCACAAAGAGATCTTTTGGTAATATAAAATTACTCTTCCGTCACTTCAAAAGCCATCGGCTTTTTCTGAATTTGTGCCTTAATAGACTTCGTGAATAAAACTTACCCTTGCGTCCTTGCGGTATATACCATTTTCTCAAAAACTAACATTGATTGAACCTATTTGAACGTGCCTTGAATTCTCTCTCACCACAAAGTCACGAGTTAAGGAAAATACAAACCCTAAATAGGTCACAAAGAGATCTTTTGGTAATATAAAATTACTCTTCGGTAACTTCAAAAGCCATCGGCTTTTTCTGCATTTGTGCCTTAAAACATCCTAAAAATCAAATTTTCCTTGCGTCCTTGTGGTATATACCATTTTCTCAAAAACTAACATTGATTGAACCTATTTGAATGTGCCTTGAATTCTCTCTCACCACAAAGACACGAGTTAAGGAAAATGCAAACCCTCAATAGGTCACAAAGAGATCTTTTGGTAATATAAAATTACTCTTCCGTCACTTCAAAAGCCATCGGCTTTTTTTGAATTTGTGCCTTAATACACTTCGTGAATAAAACTTACCCTTGCGTCCTTGTGGTATATACCATTTTCTCAAAAACTAACATTGATTGAACCTATTTGAACGTGCCTTGAATTCTCTCTCACCACAAAGTCACGAGTTAAGGAAAATGCAAACCCTGAATAGGTCAAAAAGAGATCTTTTGGTAATATAAAATTACTCTTCCGTCACTTCAAAAGCCATCGGCTTTTTCTGAATTTGTGCCTTAATAGACTTCGTGAATAAAACTTACCCTTGCGTCCTTGTGGTATATACCATTTTCTCAAAAACTAACATTGATTGAACCTATTTGAATGTGCCTTGAATTCTCTCTCACCACAAAGACACGAGTTAAGGAAAATACAAACCCTAAATAGGTCACAAAGAGATCTTTTGGTAATATAAAATTACTCTTCCGTCACTTCAAAAGCCATCGGCTTTTTTTGAATTTGTGCCTTAATACACTTCGTGAATAAAACTTACCCTTGCGTCCTTGTGGTATATACCATTTTCTCAAAAACTAACATTGATTGAACCTATTTGAACATTCCTTGAACTGATTGAACATTCCTTGAACGCATTGAACCATTCCGCTTCTCTTCTGTAACATTACTGAGTTAATAAGTTTACATATCTGACGTCAGTTCAAAACCAAGTGGCGTTAATTTTATATTGAGATGAAACGACGGATTCTTAAGGTATCATATTGGTTTTTTGGAACATTGCTGGGTATTGTATTGCTCATCACCACTGGCGTTTATGTTTTTAAAGATGAAATCTGCGGTTATGTGATCCAAGAGGTCAACAAGCACTTAAAAGCGAAGGTAAAAGTAGACGAGGTCGATTTGACCTTTTGGGGATCTTTTCCAAGTTTATCAGTGGATTTCAACAAGGTATTTATTCAGGATGCTTACAAAAATGCCACCTCCAAAGATACGTTGCTTTACAGTGATCGAATCCGGATGAAATTCAACCCCATGGATATTTGGGAAGAAAATTACAAGGTTCACTCCATTGAGGTTGAACCCGGTACAATTCAGCTTAAAGTCAATCGTCGTGGACAGGTCAATTATGACATTTTAAAAGAAACAAAAGACACTGTACAAACCAGTTTTGACTTAGCATTGGAGTCTGTTGACTTAGAAGAAGTGCGTTTGTCTTATCATAACAAAGCAACAGCACAATATTATAAAACATCAATTGCCTCATTGAATCTTGAAGGGAACTTTGATCAAGATCGTTTTAGTGTAGCCACAACGACTAAACTTTTAATCAACAAAATTAGAAGTGGTAAAATCACGTTACTTTCGAATCAAGAAGCAGAGCTTGACTTAAGTCTAAATGTGGACAAAACAAAAGACCTAGTAGAAATTCCGAAGGCTCTTATAAAAATCGCCGGACTTCCATTTGAGGTGGCAGGGTTTGTAAATCCAAATCAAACTAAATTTGAGTTGCATTCGAAAGATTTTCAACTGACAGAACTGGCCAATCGTTTTGCCGTTTCGGAAACAGATGAAATTGACAAATACAGTGGGACAGGAACAGCCTATGCGGATTTGTACATCGAATCAAACAATAAACGCACCGAACCCGCAAAAATAAAATGTCTATTTGGGATCAAGGAGGGTTCTTTAACTGAACCTGCAAGCAAAATTAAGCTGAGCAAGGTTCAACTAGAAGGAGAATACAACAATTCTGGTGGTGCCGGAAATGAATTTTTGAATTTAAAAAAACTCAAAATCAATACACCAGGTGGACCATTCAAAGGGGAACTAAAGCTCACACAATTCGATCATCCGCGTATCGTTGGAAATGCCGACGGTGTGCTAAACCTCGGAATGTTGCACCAGTTGTTTCGCTTCCCCTATGTAGAAAAAATAAACGGTAACGTGAATGTGTCAACTGATTTTATTGTTCAAACAATTATCGAACAAGGCACTAAGGATTATTCCGTCGAAAAATGTGAAGGAAATGTTCAATTGAACCATGTGGGCCTCAAACTTGAAAATGATCATCGTTATTTCAATGACATGAGTGGCTCTCTATACCTCCGCAATGACGAGGCAGGAGTGGATAATGTTTCATTGAATGTTGGCGCATCAGACTTGAAGTTTGATGGAATTTTCAAAAATATATTCAATTACTTCGCTGGAACCGGAAAACTAGAAGCAGATGTAGAAATAAAAGGCAACTATATCGATTTGCAAGACCTCGGCACTACGACTAAAGAAGAGAAAATTCAAGACGCTAGAGAGTATGTGCTACCGGACGATATTGGCGGAACAATGTTTACTGAAGTAGCAGAAATTAAATACGAAAATCACCGTTTTAAGAATGTTTCCGGCAAAATGGAAATGAAGAATCGCAGGCTCTTTTTTCCAAATGTTTCTCTGCGAAATGCCGATGCCGATATCTCGGGGAGCTTGACTATTGAAGAACGCTCATCTGAAATCTTTCACATCACGACAGAGGTCCAATCACAAAATTTACAATTCAAATCTTTGTTCAAAGAGTGGGATAACTTTAACCAATCAGTGATTGGCGAAGAAAATATTTACGGAAAAGCGCAATCCAAAGTGTATTTTGAAGCTCCATTTGATCTTCGCTCCGGCATCCTTTCACGTTCGATCAAATCGCAAGTTTATTTGAAAATCACTGAAGGAAGACTTAAAAATGTGGCTGCCTTCAAATCCATCACAGAGAGTTTACAGACCAACACTGCCAAAATGGTTGTCGGTAAAGAAAACATCGCGCAATTGGAGAAAAAACTCATGGATCTGCGCTTTGAAACGCTGGAAAACACCTTTATCATCGAAAATGGAAAATTGACGATTCCTGAAATGATGATTCACACATCAGCACTTGATATTGAAACATCGGGAACGCACACTTTCGAGAACATGATTGATTATCGATTTGCCTTCCGTTTCCGAGATCTAAAAGCAGGAAATCGTGCAACAGAATTTGGTACAGAGATCGATGACGGAACTGGCATGAAAGTTTACATGCGTATGTATGGCAACATTGACAATCCGACCATTGTGTGGGATAAATCATCGCGCAAGGAACAATTGAAAGATGATCTTAAACAGGAAAAAGAAACGGTAAAATCGATGCTGAAAAGCGAGTTTGGTTTGTTTAAAGGCGATTCAACAGTAAAATCTTACGAGCACAAAGAAGGTCCTAAAGAAGTATTAAAAGTAGAATTTGGTCCAGCAACAACAGAGGATCCCATTGAGGAGAAAAAAGTCAAAAAGGATTCCAAGCTGAAGAATACGCTCAAAAATTGGAAAGAAGAGGCTGATAAAGACAAGCAGGAGAAGATTGAGTTTGATTGAGGGGGGATAGATGCTAGGATTTTAGGATGTTAAGACTATAAGACTTCAAGATATTAAGACCTTTGGACAATTAGACAAAAGACTGATAGACGAAAGACATTAGACTTGTTTCCTTTGAACGAATTGAACTTTATAGACTTCAAGATTTAAGGACCTTAAGATATTAAGACTTGATTCCTTTGAACAATTGAACTTTAT
>JBIIQP010000049.1:0-15193 GCA_044341975.1 Crocinitomicaceae bacterium | reverse complement strand
TTAGCCAATCAATGCTGAATATGCTGCTGCATCCAACAAATCTTCAACTTCAGACGGGTTTGATAATTTTACTTTAATCATCCACCCTTCACCGTATGGATCAGAATTAACAAGCTCTGGATTAGCCTCCAAATTTGAGTTAAATTCAGTGATTTCTCCACTCAAAGGCATAAACAAATCAGAAACAGTTTTAACAGCTTCAACCGATCCGAATACTTCTTCCTGATCAAGAGATTCTCCTTCAGTCTCAATTTCAACATAAACGATATCACCAAGTTCACCTTGAGCAAAAGCAGTAATTCCTACAGTTGCAGTGTCGCCTTCGATTTTCACCCATTCGTGATCCTTTGTGTACTTTAAATTTTCTGGAACGCTCATTTTTTCAATATTTTGAGCAAATGTAAAATTTTTCCCTACGGATTGAAACGATTTATTTAATTTCTTCTTCACATTGGAAAAGCAGATTTGAACACTTCACTCAAATTGCATTCAAAGTTGATAGCTCTTTTTACTACTTTTGCTTCCATATGGTAAATCAGGATCAACTCAAAGACATTCTGGGAAGGATTCAAGCAATTGAGTCTTATTTAAAGATAAGTGAAAAAAGAATTCAACTTCAAGAAGAAGAATTGAAAACGCAGGATCCCACTTTTTGGGATGATCCGAAGGCTGCTGAAAGTCAAATGAAGTCTATTCGTACGCTAAAGTTTTGGATAGAGGCTTACGATAAATTGAAGACAGCCTATGAAGATGTTGAAGTTTTAATTGAATTTGTGCGTGAAGGTGTTGCTGAAGAATGTGAGGTAGATCAGCAATACAAAACATTGCTTGAGGAAGTTGAAGAACTTGAATTGAAAAATATGCTTTCTGGAGAAGAAGATGCATTAAGTGCGGTTCTTCAAATTACTGCCGGTGCGGGTGGTACAGAAAGTTGCGATTGGGCTTCAATGCTCATGCGTATGTACATGATGTGGGGTCAAAAAAACGGTTACAAAATCAAGGAGTTGAATTACCAAGACGGAGATGTAGCCGGTATCAAAACCGTGACATTAGAATTTGAAGGTGAATTTGCATTTGGTTATTTAAAAGGAGAAAATGGTGTACATCGATTGGTGCGTATCTCTCCATTTGATTCCAATGCGAAGAGACATACCTCTTTTGTATCTGTGTATGTTTATCCTTTGGTCGACGATAATATTGAAATAAATATTAATCCTGCAGATATAACTTGGGATACTTTTCGTTCGGGCGGTGCTGGTGGACAAAACGTTAATAAGGTAGAGACTGCAGTTCGTTTACGACATGCACCCTCTGGAATTATTATTGAAAACTCTGAGTCACGCTCACAGTTGGCTAACAAAGAAAAAGCAATGCAACTCTTACGTTCGCAACTTTATGAGCTGGAATTAAGGGCTCGTCTCGAAAAGCGCAGCGAAATTGAAGCCGGAAAGAAGAAAATTGAATGGGGATCTCAAATCCGAAATTATGTGATGCATCCTTATAAATTAGTCAAGGATGTGAGGACAGGACACGAAACGGGCAATGTAGACGCTGTCATGGACGGAGACATTGGCGAATTTCTTAAGGCTTTTCTCATGATGTATGGAGGGTAATTATTCTTGTTTCATTGAAAGGGCAGTCGAAGGATTGCCTTTTTTTGTTTACGCTCGTAGGGATTAATCTCTCTGATGAATGCAATTTAAGTGTATTTACTTATACAGTTAGAATGAATCACGTATGCGTCTTTGAGGGCTTGGTTGTATTCTATAGTGTTATTCTTGTAAATCAATTTTTTTCGTTTGAATCATTGGTTCATTTGTGTCATGAAAACAACACAAACTACCATGACATCAAAGATTCAACTTTTCGCAACAATCATTTTTATTGTTCTTTTTTCTGGAGCTAAAGCGCAAGAAAAACAAGCTGCTTACCCAATTATAGTAAAATATAAAAGTTCAACTACTTCTGAGGCGGTATCAACAGAAAATGAGAAAATGTTGAATGGCTGGAAATTAAATGATAAAGTGGGAAATTTTGAAAAATTCACTTTTCAAAATAGTGATGGAATATTTAGGATAACCGCTACTTCTGAAAAGGATCAACAAGAAATGTTGAATAGTTTGAAGGAAAATCGTTTGGTTGAATATGCTGAAATTGATGGTCTGGGAAATGCTCATGGGGAAGAAAAGGTGGTGCCAAGCGACAATCAATATTACAAACAATGGGCTTTTCAAAATAATGGAAACATACCATTCGCGGCCTCTAAAACAGGCGCTGATATCGAAATGGAAAAAGCATGGAAAATCGAACAAGGTGATAGTAGTGTTGTGGTAGCTATTTTAGATAGTGGAGTGAAAACTGATCATCTTGAGTTCAGTGGTCGAATTTGGAAAAATTACGCTGAAATTCCAAATAATGGAGTTGATGACGATAACAATGGTTACATAGATGATATTCAAGGTTGGAATTTTGCTGATGGTTCAAACGATGTGAATGATGATTCTGGACATGGGACCAATATTGCATCAATTATTGGCGCGAATGGAAATAATGGAATCGGTTTTAGCGGTGTAGATTGGAATTGTAAACTAATGGTTTTGAAAGTTTTAAAAAACGATGTGGGATATTATTCTTGGTGGGCAAGTTCTATCTATTATGCAGTCGATAATGGTGCAAATGTCATCAACATGTCTTTGGGCGGTGATGTCGAATCCCAAGCGCTGAATGAAGCAATACAATATGCTCTTGACCGCAATGTTGTGGTTATTGTTTCAATGGGAAATAAAAATTCAGACAACATTTCATATCCTTCAAATTATCCCGGGGTTATAGCTGTTGGTGCTACAAATCCTGATGACAGTCGCACTACAAGCTTCTTTTGGAGTTCAACGAGTGGTAGCAATTATGGAGAGCATATATCAGTTGTTGCTCCTGGTAATTTTATATATGGATTGAGTTATAAAAACAATACTGAATTTGACACCTATTTTGGGGGTACTTCCCAGTCTGCTGCATTTGTTTCAGGTTTAGCAAGTTTGTTAATAGCGCAGACACCAACGATCACACATAAAGAGGTCAAAGAGTTAATTGAAAAGACTGCTAATGATCGCGTTGGTGATCAGAAGGAAGATTTAGTTGGAAGGGATAATTATTACGGAAACGGCAGGATTAATGCATTTGACGCTTTGGCAGTTCATCACGATGATGCATTTATTCTTCATGATGAAGATTTGTTCGTCTTCCCAAATCCTGCAATTGATTTTATTACTATACATTTTCCTTTAGAAACAGAATTGATTCAAGTTTTCAATTCATTTGGTGTGAAAGTTTATGAGCGCAGAAATAATGCTCAAATTGAAGAATCAATTACATTAGATGAAAAAGGAGTTTTCTTTGTTCAAATTACGGCACGTAGTCAAAAAGTGTCCAAAAAGGTTGTTCTGATTTAGTTAAATAAATGCCATATCCTTTAACCGTTTACACAAAAAAATATCCTTTTACATATTTTTTCAAGAAAATGTACTTTTTTAATTAGTTATCATGTTTCCTTTTGTCGACAATATAGCATTAAAAATTAATTTTGTTGGTTATCAACCAATTTAGCTTTTTTAAAGTCTGAATTGAAAGAGAAATTAAAATTTTGTTCAAATCAATATTTTACATAGTTAATATTAAACCCATACTTTCGAAATCGATGGCTTTTGCATTAACCATGTTCAATTACTATTTATTTCTTTTTATTCTATTTGAAAAATTAACGAATGTCGTTTTGATGAAACTTGATTCAAATTATAAAATTTGATATTCATTAATAATTATATTACTCTATGAAAATATTTATTTCTATTTTATTTTTCTTGTCTAGTACAATCGCGCTGGCCACAAACTGGTATGTTAATGATAATAGTTTAACTGGAGATATTTATTGTTCTGCAGTTGGTAATGATGCCAATGCAGGAACGGCCAGTGCACCATTTGGTTCATTCAAGCATGCTTTAACGGTTATTTCGGCAGGCGATTTTATCTACATGGACGCGGGTGTTTATTCAGGTGTTACGACAGAATTTGGATTGTCTGTTACGACGGATAACATTACCGTTGTTGGGGCTGGAATGTATAACACTTATTTTCTTTCCAACAATAATAAAGGTCTTTTTTTAAGAGTGTTAGCAAACAACTTTAACATTTCTGAATTAACCATAAGAAAGTATGGTTATAACTCAGGCGGCGGAGGTTTTGCTCAAACGATTGAAATTGGTGATGGTACGACAACCTATTCCGGAATAGTGTTCACCAATGTGCAATTAGATCAGAATGGAGGAGGTTCAGGTGAATCAGCTGTCCTTGTAAAGTCGAATACTTCTTCAACCTTTACCGGCGGAGGTGCCACTTGTAATACGGAGACATCATCTTATTCTGGTGCATTTACGATTACAGGTACGAATATTAATATTCTTTTTGAAAATTATGTTTTTGTATTCAACAGTGGTGATTGTTTTGGGGGGAGTGCAGGTGGTTCCATTCGAGTAAAAGCAGGAAATTCAACTCAGAATGTAACTGTAAAAAACTCTTTCTTTTCTGAAAATCATGCATGTTCTAGTACGTTTAATGGAATGGATATGTACATTGAAACTGGTAATATCAAAGTTTATGACTGTCTTTTTGATAATTCATTATCAAAATACGCGTCAGGTACTGCAATAGGAGGTTCAATTGCTATAAAAGGAAGTCCAACGGTTTACATTACGAGATCTAAGTTCTCAAACCATAGTTCAACTGGAGGAATGCGGGGTTGCGCAATTGGAAATGATGGGGGTACTGTAACATTGGATTCATGTTACTTTACAGGTAATAGTGCGAACAAAGCGGATGATGTTCATTGCGATGCAGGAAGTATTACCGCAAGATATTGCACTTGGGGTGAGGTTGGTCAACTGTCACCAGGTACTTTTACCATGTCATTCAGCGGAAACCCAACTGTATTCGAAGGTTCAGTAACAAAAGTGAATACAACGAATTCAACATACACACCAAATCCCAGTATTCCTAGTTATACCGGTGTTTGCGGATCTGTAATTATCACTCCTGCATGTATAGATCCGGGCCCTCCAACGGGTAGTGCAACACAAACATTCTGTTCAATTGATAACCCAACAATTGCCGACTTGAGTGCCACAGGAACAGCCATTACATGGTACGATCAGCCAACAGGTGGAACAGCCTACAACAGCACAGATGCGCTGGTGGACGGAATACATTACTATGCATCGCAAACAGTTGGTGGTTGTGAGTCAGCAACGCGACTTGATGTAACGGTAACGATCTCAGATCCCTCAGCACCAACAGGCTCAGCGTCACAGAACTTCTGTTCGATCGATGCACCAACGGTAGCGGATCTCATTGCAACAGGAACAGGCACCATTACATGGTTCGATCAGCCAACAGGCGGTACAGCATACAACAGTACAGATGCCCTTGTGAGTGGTAACCATTATTACGCATCACAGACAGTAGGTTCATGTGAGTCAGCAACGCGACTGGATGTAACGGTAACGATCTCAGATCCATCAGCGCCAACAGGAACAGCATTACAGGACTTCTGTTCGATCGATGCACCAACGGTAGCAGATCTGGTAGCTGCGGGTACCGGAACTATCACATGGTACGATCAAGCAACAGGCGGTACAGCCTACAACAGTTCAGATGCTCTTGTGAGTGGTAACCATTATTACGCATCACAGACAGTAGGTTCATGTGAGTCAGCAACACGATTGGATGTTACAGTTACGGTAAATGATCCTTCGGCACCTACAGCAACAAACGGTTCTATCACGGAGTGTGAGGAGTCCCCAATACAGACGTTGAATGCGAATGATGATTTATCGAGCATTACAGGCGTTACCTGGTACAGTGCATCAAGTGGAGGTGTTTTAGTAGCGAGTCCTACGTTGAGTGCAGTTGGCGATACGACGTATTATGCAGAATACAATGATGGTACTTGTTCAAGTTTGACAAGAACGGCTGTTACGTTAACGATTACGGGTGCACCAACTTCACCGGTAGCAACAAACGGTTCTATCACGGAGTGTGAGGAGTCCCCAATACAGACGTTAAATGCGAATGATGATTTATCGAGCATTACAGGCGTTACCTGGTACAGTGCATCAAGTGGAGGTGTTTTAGTATCGAGTCCTACGTTGAGTACAGTTGGCGATACGACGTATTATGCAGAATACAATGATGGTACTTGTTCAAGTTTGACACGAACAGGCGTTGCATTAACGATAACCGGCGCACCAGCGGCCCCAGCAGCAACAAGTAGCTCCATCACAGAGTGTGAGGAGTCACCGATTCAGACTTTGGATGCAAATACAGGCTTGTCAAGCACAATAGGTGTTACATGGTACGATGCAGCAATAGGCGGTAATTTTGTGGCGAGTGCAACACTCAGCGCAGTAGGAACAGTTACTTACTATGCAGAATACAATGACGGCACATGTTCAAGTTTGACACGAACAGACGTTGCATTAACGATTACTGGCGCACCAACGGCCCCAGCAGCAACAAGTAGCTCCATCACAGAGTGTGAGGAGTCACCGATTCAGACTTTGGATGCAAATACAGGCTTGTCGAGCACAACAGGTGTTACATGGTACGATGCGGCAACAGAAGGAAATGTTGTGGCGAGTGCAACATTGAATGCAGTGGGAACAGTTACTTACTATGCAGAATACAATGACGGCACATGTTCAAGTTTGACACGAACAGGCGTTACATTAACGATTACAGACGCACCAACGGCACCAACAGCAACAAGCAGTTCAATTACGGAGTGTGAGGAGTCACCGATTCAGACTTTGGATGCAAATACAGGCTTGTCTAGCACAACAGGTGTTACATGGTATGATGCAGCAACAGGAGGAAATGTTGTGGCGAGTGCAACGCTTAGCGCAGTGGGAACAGTTACTTACTATGCAGAATATAATGACGGCACATGTTCAAGTTTAACACGAACGGGAGTTACGTTAACGATTATTGACTCTCCGGATAACCCAGCAGCTGCTGTAGATCAATCATTTTGTAAAAATACCAATCCGGAATTATCAGATATTAATGTGGTAGGTCAATCAATTCAATATTATGATTCAAATCAAAATATATTGTCTTCGAGCACTTTACTTGTTGATGGAGAGATCTATTATGTCACTCAAACAGTTGGTGGATGTGAAAGTTCTTCAAATTTTGCCATAACAGTTCATCTAGATTCTCTTGAATTAAACGTACTTACCGTTTCATCTACTTTTTGTAATGCCTCCAATGGTTCGGCTCAAGTTATAGCAGATAATGGATATCCTTCTTATAATTATCTATGGGACAATGGAACTCAGTCATCAATAATTACAGGTTTGTCGGAGGGAGAATATCTTGTAACCGTTACGGATTCGTTGGGTTGTCAAGCGAATTTAATGGTGACAATCAATTGTATCAAACATCCAATTCCTGAATTCGTTTCTGTAGGTGGCTCAGGTTCAGGATCCGGTTCTTCAGGGAATTCATCTTGGGAAACAAATTTACCACCAGAGGCTGAAGTTCAAATATTTAACAGATGGGGTAATTTGATTTTTAAAGCTTGTCCATATTTGGATGATTTCAATGGCAAGTCTAATCAAGGTGGAACGTTAGGAGATGATTATCTTCCTAGTGGCACATATTTTTATGTTATAGACTATAAAAATGGTGAAAAACCTGTCTCAGGTTACATTGAGTTTGTTCGTTAATTCATAAAGAGTATGATAAGGAAATTTAGTTTTTTAGTATTTACACTTGCAATTATGTTTGCAAGCTATTCACAACAAGACGAACAAAGTAGTTTGTACATGTTCAATCCTCTTCAATTTAATCCTGCGTATGCGGGAACCAAGGATGGTTTGAGCGCTGTAGCAGTTGCTAGAGCCCAATGGATTGGAGTAAAAGGCGCTCCTCAAAGTCAATTTGTTTCTGTTCACTCTCCTCTTAAATTTAAGAACATGTCATTGGGTGCTCATTTATCGAATGATGCGATTGGAGCAAGGTCAAGAACTTCTCTTTACGCAGACTACGCATACACCCTGCGTCTTAAAAAGGATCAAAAGTTGAATTTTGGAGTTTCTGCAGGTGGCGAGCAAATTAGTGTTGATTATAGTGCTTTGTATGCGTTGGATCCGACAGATCCATCCTATTTAGCATCAATTTCTCAGTTTAAGTTTAATGCGGGCGCTGGTGTTTACTATTATTCAGATCGCTTTTATGCAGGATTTAGCGTACCGAGGCTTAGCCAATCTAAACTGTATGATGGAAGTTATTTATTAAGCGGTTCGTATGTTAAAAGGCATTATTTTCTGTCTGCGGGATACGTTATGCCAATCAACAGTGTTATTGACTTAAAATCAAGCTTTTTGGTAAAAATGGTTGCGAATGCACCTGTGACAGTTGATTTAAATGTGAATGCTTTTATGTATAAAAAGATTTGGTTTGGTGGAATGTACCGTTTCAATGAATCTATTGGTGTAAATGCAGCTTACCAGGTTAAAGAATTTTTAATGTTTGGCTATTCATTTGATTACCCGATTAACGGCTTGAGCTCTGTGAGGAATTTTGGTTCTCATGAAATTATGTTGTCATATAGCTTTGCAAAAAATAGATCTTTTGGATCGCCACGTTATTTCTAATTTAATTATGATGAAAAGATATTTAAAACTGTTTTCATTTATTGTCTTTTTTGCTTCATTTTCCCATGGGCAAAAGATGAAAATATCACAGGCAGAGTATTATTTTAAAGGACATCGTTATTCTGAAGCGACACCGATTTATAAAGAATTAATAGAAAAAGACGGATTATTACCAGAGTCTGCAGATTCCATTTTTCGACATGCTGGATATGCAGCTGAACGTTCAAAGAATTACAATTTTGCATTTTTTGCATACAATGCGATTTTCAATGATGCAAAAGGAAATTTTGATGATGCCTATAATCTTTTTAGAATTAGTCTATTACTAGGTGATTATTCAACAGCAAAAAGTGTTTTGTCAAGTGAAAAAATCAAGCTAGGTCAAGATGACAGAAGAATGATTTTAGAGGCGTATCACAACGGCGATGTTTGGAATGAACTTAAAGCGAAAGGTACAGGTGACAAAATCGACACTGTTGGGTTTAACTCAGGAAAAGGTGATTTTGCCACATCTTGGCACCCAGACGGATTAGTTATTTCATCAGGCAGATTTCCATCCGGCGCAAAATGGGAACAAGATAATTCATCTTTCTTAAATTGTTACTTGTACAACGACTCATTGAAGAATATATCAATGCTGGGAATGTTGCGTGATAAAAAGCATGACGGGACTGCATTTTATGATGCAAAAAAGAATCAGTGGTATTACGCCAAGAATTATGATGCTTTGCAAGGAGAATATGCAAAAACAGGTATTTATATCTATGATGCTTTGACCCAAAATGAAATAGCTTTTCCATACAATGCAAAAACATACTTTGTAGCACAGCCTTATTTAAGTGAAGATGGTTCGGTACTTTGGTTCAGTTCAGACATGCCAGGAGGTTTCGGTAAGGCTGATATTTGGTATTCCATTAAACAAGATTCTGTTTGGTCGAAACCGGTTAATGCTGGTTCGAAAATCAATACGTGCGAAAATGAAATGTTTCCCGTTGTGAACGACTCAAGGCTTTACTTTTCAAGTAATGGTCATCCAGGATTTGGGGGATTGGATCTTTTTAAAACTAAATTGGTGAATTTCGTTCCAGAGAAAATAGAAAACATGGGAGTTGTAGTGAATTCAAATGCAGATGATTTTACCCTTTTATTGGATCGTGAAAGAAAAAATGGTTATTTGTCGTCTAGTAGATATGAGTATATTGATCATGTTTATGCCGTGACACTTACTCCTTTGATGTTCTTGTACGATGCCAAATTAAAATTGGATATTGCTTCAACTAAAGCATTGAATGAGATTCCCGTTTTGATCACTGAAAACAATGTTGTAATTGACACTATCTATCCAGACAAGGATGGCCATTTTGCTTTTGTTGGGGAGGAAGACAAAAATTACAAGATGGAAATTAATGATCCAAAATTCTTTTCAGTAACAGATTTGTATTCTACTGTTGGTAAAACAGAGTCTGATACAGTCTACCGTGATTTAGTGCTGAAATCGAAGTATATTCCATTAAATGCTATGGTTGTAGATGAAAAATCGAAACAGCAACTATTTGATGCAGATGTTCTAATTGTCAATAAAACGACGGGAGAGGAATCTACATTACATACTGATGATGCAGGACGTTTGAATACTGAATTGCTGCGTGATAATAATTACGAAATTGTAGCCGGGAAACCAGGTTTCATCAAAAACAGTAAAGACATCTCCACAAAAACAACTGCTGAAAAAATCGATGAGTCTATCGCTTTGAAGAAAATATCGAAGGGTGTGAAGTTCGAAGTAGAAAATGTGCTCTATGATTTAGGCAAGGCAACACTTCGTCCTGAAAGTAAAGTGGAATTGAACAAAATCGTTCTTTTCTTGAATGAAAATCCTACAATAAAAGTAGAATTGAGTTCTCATACAGATAGCCGAGGAAGTGATAAAAGTAATCAAGTGTTATCACAAAAACGCGCTCAAAGTTGTGTGGATTATCTTGTTTCTCAAGGAGTTTCTAAGAATTCAATTGTTGCCAAAGGTTATGGTGAAACGCAATTGTTGAACAAATGTAAAAACGGAGTTCAATGTGATGAAGCCGAGCACCAGAGAAACAGAAGAACGGAGATTAAAGTATTGAGTGTTCAGCCCTGATCCATTTTAATTCACTGATTTTATATTTTCTTTATGGGACAGAAGGTTTTAACTCAAATTATCCTAAACTAAATTTAACTTAATAAAAATTCGTTTCTTTGGCTGTAATTATGCATCCGAGTAAACGAATCTTACATATTGCCTGTTGCTTTTTATTCATATGGTCATCATATGGTCAAGTAAATCCTGATGAGCAATTGAAAAAGCTTGATTCAATTGCCTTTGTGGCATTGGAGAACAATGATGTAGATGCATTTCAAAAGGCCAATCTTCTTCTTCAAAAAAGTCTAGATTCCAAAATAAGTTTATATCGTGTGAATGCCTTCACAATTCTTGGAATTATCAGCAAGAATAAAGGCTACTACTTAAGCTCGCTTGACTATTATTTGAAAGCGCTTGCCACAGCTAAGTCTTTGAATGATCAACGACGCGTTTCAGCCTGTTTAAACAATATTGGAACGGTATATCAGCTGCAAAGAAATTTCTCGAAAGCCATCGAATATTTTAATCAAAGTATTGAACTGGAAAAGAAATTTAACGATCAGTTACAGATGTCGATTCGTTATTACAATCTAGGAGAATGTTATAAGGATATTGATAGTCTAGATATTGCCTTGTCTTATTTTAATAATTCGTTGATTATTGAAAAGAAAAAAAGAAATAATGAGGGAATAGTATATGCTGAATTGGGAATCGCGGATGTTTATTTGGAAACTGATCGTGCAAAAGATGCCAAGCCCGTTTTGGATAAAATTGAAAAACGTATTCAGAAAGACCAAATCGAGGAAAAAATTATTTTTCTAAAATTGAGGTCAAATTATTTCAAAGCACTGAAGCAATATGATCCTGCACTTGCAATTATAGATCAAGCCATTCAATTATCTGAAGAATCTGGATTACGCAATCGTTTACCTGAGTTATTAAAAATTCAATTGTCATTGCTTGAAATAAAGTATGACTATGAAAAAGCAACTAAAATCTATCGGAAATTTGTTCGATTGACAGAAGAGTTGAATGATAAAAATGTGCAAGACCGTTTGGATGATCTAACGTTCAGAAATGAATTGGTCAAAAAACAAATGGAAATCGATTTGGTAGAAGAGGAAAGAAATCGCGCTAAGAAAAACGAAGAAAAAGAGCGGCAAATGAGAGTCTATACTCAGAAAATGGTCTTTTTTGTTTTGTTTCTATTGGTATTTGTTTTTGGATTAATTGTTTTCGGTATTCGAAAAATCACGAAAGAAAGATAATGTTTAAAGAAGGTAAGCATATTGCATATTTGGTACTTGGCTATGGTTTGTTTCAGTTGCTCTGTGCTGCTTTTTTTGGCGCCGATATGTTCATAAGCGATCAACTGAACAAGACGCTCTATTTTAGCATGCTTTTTATAATTTCAATTGTTTCAGAATTTGCAATTGTTATACTTGCTCTAAAGGGATTTAAAAATTACGAATACAAACTTTTGGCTTTTGCACTGTCGTTTTCCATAAGTGCTTTGATAACGGGATGTTTACTCTATACATTCTTTGCGCAAATGAATGGGAATTTATGGATTTATATAATTTCATTTATCATCGTGTCATTGCCTCCATCCATTTGGCTCCTCGTAAGGATCATTTTTGATAATGCGGACGTTAAAATAACAGAGATGGTAAAGGCGACCGTTCATCCTTCTGAAAAGTTTGAAGGGGTCCAAGAAAAGGTTTTTCATCTTGAAAATGAAAATGGAAAGTTATTACTTGAAGTGCCAGTGAGACGTATCATCTGCTATGAAGCAAATGATAACTATGTCATTACTTATTACTTGAATGAGGAGGAGCAGTTAAAGAAATCAATGGAACGTATTTCCCTTAAGAAGATTGAAGAAATTTTACATTCTGAGGGAGTTGAATTTGCAAGGGTGCATAAGTCATACCTGATCAATGTTGATTACCTGTCAGATATAAAAGGTCGCTCGCAAGCTTATCGAATTCAATTGAGATTCTTTGAAGAATTAATTCCTGTTTCAAGAGCTTTCGACATAAGCACTTTGCCTCGTGTAAAATAAAACGTGCTTAAAATAACCGTTTGCAGCGAACGGTTAACCATTCACCACCATTCACCACTCGGTTCACGTCAAGGCATAACTGATGACATAAGTTATTTTTCTTTCCTCATACAACCTTGTATGTTTGCTTAATCTTAATCGACTTCGTAGGAATACGTTTTTTATGAAACCATACTATTGCATTCTGATTATGTCAAATTTATTTAAAATAGGGTTTTTGTTACTGATGCTGACTTTCTCATCGTTAGATGTTTCGGCTATAAACTACTATGTGAACAATAGTTCTACAGTAGGTGATATTTATTGTTCCGCAGTAGGAAATAATTCAAATAACGGAACTTCTCCATCAACCCCTAAGGCAACTTTAGCAAATGTACTTTCTACATATTCTGCATTGTTGACTTCTGGAGATAGAATTTATGTTGATGCTGGAACATACAGCGATGCTAATTTGACGCTTAATAAAGCGGGTATTAGAATTACTGGTGCTGGACCGGCAAAAACAGTTTTTGATAATGCTTCTGCCAGTGTTGATGCCAATAATTTCATAAACATTACAGCTAATAACATTACAATTGATGGTTTTTTAGTTAAAGGTTACAATCGTGTTTCAGCGGGGAGTGCAATTCAAATCACTGCGGTAACTGGTATAGTTTTAAATAATGTGTTAACTGACAACAATAAGGCAGGTGGTGGTTCTTCTACTATCGTCATAACTGGCCCGTCTGCATCTGTTACTTTTAATGGTGGTGGATCGAACTGTAATACAACAACATCAGTAGCTGGCGGGGGAGTTAATGTAGAAGGAAATGGTAATACTGTTTCTTTTAATAATTATTCATTTTCAAATAACTCTAAGGATATACAGCCAGGCTCGGCACTTTATGTAGTTGGAGATAATACAACAACGGTAACCGTTAATAATTCGATTGTTGCAGATAATCGATGCCTAAGTTCCGGTGGAGCTGTTTTTGTAACCGGAGCTAATTTGAATATTTCAGGAAGTTATTTTAATAATAATTCCAATTATGGTGGCTCAGGACCAAAGTATGGAGGAGCTATCACGGTTGGTAGAGGGGCAACGGTTACAGTTTCGAATTGTAATTTTGTTAATAATGCAGTTTCAAATTCTGGTAACGGAGGTGCGATATCTATTAATACTGGCATTTCTGGTTCTGGAAGCACGGCAACTGTTAATTTAACTGCTTGTTCTTTTACAGGTAATACTGCTACTTCTGGTAATGGCAATCACTTGTATGCTCGAGTAGGGTCTTCAAATCCAGCAATATTTAATATTAATCAATGTTCTTTTGGTACATCAACCACGAGCATTTTAAATGGTAATACGGCCACATTTAATATTCAAAATTCAGCCAGTCCATCTAGTTCTGGATCAATGAATTTTATTAACACTTTAACACCGACATCAACTCCTATTACCTCCTATCCAACTCTTCAAGGTAGTTGCTATGGGATAGTTCTCCCAGTTGAATTTCTCGATTTTTCAGGTGCTTGTCAATTCGGATTAAATGCATTGCATTGGTCAACGGCAACTGAGCATAATAATGCTTATTTCACGATTGAACGCGCTGGAAATGATGGGTTGTTCTCTGAGTTAGCAACTATTCAAGGAAGTCAAACAACTACTTCGTTGACGAATTATAATTTCCAGGATATTATGCCTTTGCGCGATGTGAATTACTATCGCTTATCACAAACTGATATGAATGGTGATTCTCAAATTTTGAAAACTATTTCTGTGGATAATAACAAGTGTTTGGAAGATGGTAATGGAATGTTTGTCTTTGCTGATCAGAGCGGACAATATATTACAATTGATTATCCTTTTCAATCTCATAGAACAATGAACATAGAGATCTATAATTCAATAGGTCAATTAATAGAAACTCAGTCGCTGCAGTTTGATTCAGCTGTCAGTAGAACTCAAATACATTTAAGGTCGTCTTTCTCCAACGGAATGTACTTTTTGAAGCTTTCGGATTCATCCGAAGCTTTCACAGAAAAGTTCATGATAAGAAAGCAATAGTTTAGTAAGGTTTAGGTTAAGATTTAGGTTTAGGTTATGAAACAGATGGTCATTATTCAAGTCATTCAAAACATTCCAAAGGGGTGAGATGCAGTCTGTTTTATAAAAAAGGCCTTTCTCACTGAGAAGGGCCTTTTTTTATTTATGTAAATTTGTGAAGTTATGTATTATACGGATGAAACAGTCGTTTTTCTAAACGGCGAATTTGTGAAAGCAAAAGAAGCAAATGTTGGTTTGTACAATCAAACCATGCATTA
>JBIIQP010000199.1:0-3961 GCA_044341975.1 Crocinitomicaceae bacterium | reverse complement strand
TATACATACACAGTGAATGCAATTGCACCATGTACTGGATCATCAAGTGCTTCAGTAACAGTGTCAGAGCAGCAAGCTCCAAATGCAGGAACAGATGGAACACTTACAGTATGTGCGGGAATAATTCCAACGGATGCTGAATTGTTTGCATCATTGACTGGAACTCCTCAAGCAGGTGGAAGCTGGTCGAATGTTGGACTGGTTTATACTTACACAGTGAATGCAATTGCACCATGTACTGGATCATCAAGTGCTTCAGTAACAGTATCAGAGCAAACAGCACCGAATGCAGGAACGAATGGCGCCCTTGCAATTTGTCAAGGATCAACAGTAAGTGCAGCAGAACTTTTTGCAGCCTTGGGCGGTACACCTGATGCAACAGGAACGTGGTCACCTGCATTGGCTGGAGCAGGAACATATACTTACACAGTAGCAGCATCAGCTCCATGTGCAGTGAATGCCACATCCACAGTTATAGTATCAGAACAAACAGCACCGAACGCAGGAACGAATGGCGCTCTTGCAATCTGTCAAGGATCAACAGTAAGTGTAGCAGAACTTTTTGCAGCCTTGGGCGGTACACCTGATGCAACAGGCACATGGTCACCGGCATTGGCTGGAGCAGGAACGTATACATATACAGTAGCAGCAACAGCACCATGTGCAGTGAATGCTACATCCACAGTTACAGTATCAGAACAAACAGCACCAGATGCAGGAACGAATGGTACAGTAACGATTTGTCAGGGAAGCACAGTCACAACAGCAGAACTTTTTGCAGCCTTGGGCGGCACACCTGATGCAACAGGCACATGGTCACCGGCATTGGCTGGAGCAGGAACGTATACCTACACAGTAGCAGCAACAGCTCCATGTGTTGCGAATTCTACAACACAGGTGGAACTTACTATTTCACCTTGTGAAATAATTATTCCAACAGCGTTCACACCTAATGGAGATAATGCAAACGATGAATGGGAAATTATTGGATTGGATGAGCAATATTTAGAAAATCAAGTTTTTGTATACAATCGTTGGGGCACTCTGATTTATCAATCCACGCAGGGAGATTACATGAGTAATCCATGGGATGGAACACATAATTTAAAACCTTTACCTGTTGGATCGTATTATTATATTATTTTGCTGAATGAAGGAAGTATTCCTTTAAAAGGAACTATTACACTGATAATGGAATGAACTTAATCCATGAAAGCATACATCAAAATATTAGCACCCATTTGCAATGCGTCTTTACGCTTTTCTGATGGGTCATTGTGCACAGGTTGATCTTCCCATCCATCGCTTAAGTCTGTTTCATACGTGTACAAACAGACAAGTCGACCATTTTCAATAATTCCAAATGCTTGCGGACGTTTTCCATCGTGCTCATGTATTTTTGGAAGACCATTGAAATTGTATTTCTGATGAAAAATGGGGTGGTTGAAAGGAAGTTCAGCTAAATTGTTATTTGGGAACACTTTTTTTAATTCGACACGAATAAATTCGTCCATGCCGTAATTGTCATCAATGTGAAGGAATCCACCCGATAACAAATAGGTACGTAAATTTTCAGCCTCAGTCGACGAGAAAACAACATTTCCATGACCCGTCATGTGAATCATCGGATATTGAAAGATATCTTGACTTCCTGCCTCAATGTATGGAACATCTTTCGAAATATTTGTCCCCAGATTTTGGTTGCAGAATGATATCAAATTTGGAAGAGCAGTTGGATTCGCATAATAATCCCCACCGCCATTGTATTTTAATACGGCAAGTTGATATGTTCCTTGTGCCTTTGCCGAAAAGACAAGGATGAAAAATAAAATGAACAAGCAAATGTTTCGTTGTTTTAACATAGTAAATTTTATTCTGTCATTAATTTCATTTGCATACACGCATACAATCCAGCAGTCTCTGTTCTTAACCGATTGCTTCCTAAAGTTACAGTTTTATAACCATTGCTCAACGCCATAGTTACTTCATCTTGCGTAAAATCTCCTTCCGGGCCGATTAAAATTGGACAATATTTCTGATTAAAACTACTTGAAATACTTGATTTTTCATTCTCCATGCAATGGGCTATCAAACCATTGGGGTTTTGTGAAATGAAGGTTTTAATAGCCGTTACAGCGTGCAGACGAGGCAGGTAAATTCGCTTGGATTGTTTCATCGCTGAAACAAGTATCTTTTCAATTCTTTCGAGTTTTACTTCCTTGCGTTCACTGTTTTTTCCAATAATTAGCGTTAAGTCTGTCAATCCTATCTCAGTAGCTTTTTCTACGAACCACTCAATTCGATCCATGTTTTTGGTAGGAGCAATTGCGATGTGAATTTGGTAGGGTGGCGCAGGATGAAATTCTCTTGTTTCAATTTTTACTTTGCATTTTTTTGGATTATCATCACAAATCCTACAATTGTAAATTCCACCTTTGCCGTCTAACAATTGAAATACATCTCCTATTTTAAGACGCAAAACCCTGCAGGCATGTTTCGATTCATCTTCTGAAAGTTGATGAATATCGCTTTCCGCATCAATGGTTGGATCGTAAAACAAATGCATCAGTTCAATAATTGATAAATCATTTCACGCATGAGATCTCCCTGAGAAACTGAACTTGTGCTTCCAATTCCTTTGGATTTCAGATCGTATTCATAAAGCACTTCGATGTTTCGTGCAATGACTTTTGGATTGAAGTTTTTTGCGGCATTGATTAGTTCACCAGCGACATAGGGATGTACTTTTAATGAATTTGCTACTGCCTCTTTCGATTTATTTGGAAGAAAGTGAATGCGCATCAACTGTGTATGGAATTTGAAGATATTGGCAACCACCACGACCATATCCGTTGCTTTTGGGTTGTGATCAAAATAGTCGACTATTCGGAATGCTTTTGGAACATCTCTGACGGCAAGTGCATTCGTGAGCTCAAAAACATTATAATCTTTGGAGATACCGATATTTTCTTCAATGTGAATGTCATTTATTGCCGTACCTTTTTCAAGGATGATGGATAGTTTTTCCAATTCATTCACCATGCGGCTCAAATCATTACCAATTGATTCAACCAAGAGCATGCACGCTTTTGACGAGATCGTGTAGCCAGAACTTTTTACATGGGTTTGAATCCAATCAGCAAGTAAATAATCTTTTACTTTTTCTGATTTAAAGAGCAGTCCGTTTTTTGCAGCGGATTTCACGATTTTTTTTCTTGAATCGTAGGTCTTGTATTTATAGTCAATTACGAAAACTGTTGAATCAGAAGGGTTTTCCATGTAAGCTTCCAGTTGATCTAACTGTTTAAATTCCTGCGCTTCTTTTAGAACTACGAGTTTTCTTGCTCCCATCATTGGATACCCTTTTAGCTCTGAAATGAGACTTAGTGGCTCTGCTTCTTTACCATAAAGAATGACTTGGTTGAAATCGCGTTCGTGTTCTTCCATTGCGTTTTCAACTATCGCATTAGTAATCAAGTCGATGAAATAGGGTTCTTCACCGTGAAGGAAATAGATTTTTTCAAATTTCCCCTCTTTGATATTCTTTATGATGAGCCGATGGTCCATTATTTATGCTTTTCCCAAATCTGTACTAATTCAATCAATGTGTTTACAGCCTTTTGCATGTCTTGCACACTTACAAATTCATGCCTAGAATGAATTGCCATTTCTCCTGTAAAGATATTCGGACATGGCATTCCCATGAAAGAAAGTTTTGAACCATCTGTCCCTCCGCGAATTATTGCTGGTTTAGGTGTAATTCCTGCATTCTTCATCGCTTCTATGGCGTATTCTGTTACAAAAGGAACTTTTTCAATGATTTCTTTCATGTTTCTGTATTGTTCAGAAACTTCAAATTCATAATGAGCACCTTTAAAATGTTGAAGGACGTCTTTCAGCAGTTGTTCAAGTTTTATTTCGTATTCCTTTAATTTTGAAGTCTGGTGGTCGCGAATGATGA
>JBIIQP010000032.1:0-20733 GCA_044341975.1 Crocinitomicaceae bacterium | reverse complement strand
ATCATTCCCGATCTTATTTCAGATAAAAGTGAGGAATGTGCTCCTGCCACATTTAATTTTCAAAATACATCTAATCCAATTAATGAGATTCTCTCCATCAATTATCAGTTTTCAGACGGATATAGTGTTGAAGCCATGAATGGGGAAGAGATAAGCCATACGTTTACTGATCCAAACGACTATTCGTGTCTCTTGACCATAACATCTGTCCATGGTTGTGTTTACCAAGAGAATTTTGAAAATTTGGTTCGTGTGTATCCTATTCCAACGGCAAGTTTTTCTTTTATACAGAATCCTACGACAATTTTCGAGACTACGGTTCAAGCGTTCGATCAATCTTCACCTACAGTTGTGCAATGGTCTTGGAGCAGTCTTTATTCGTTGCCTTCCGAAAGTTTGGAGCAAAATCCGACTTTTCAATTTCCTGAAGGTGAAGTTGGTGCGTATGATGTTCATTTGGAAGTCACAAATCAGTTTGGCTGCATTGATACAACCATTAAGACACTGAACGTAGTTGAAGATATTTTGTTTTACGCACCGAATTCTTTTACACCAGACAATGACGAGTTTAATCAAACTTGGGGTATATTAACTCAAGGCATCGATCCTAATGATTTTTCACTTTATCTATTCAATCGCTGGGGCGAATTAATTTGGGAATCACATAATCCTGAGGCAAGTTGGGATGGCAGTTATGCTGGAAATATAGCTCCATCAGGAACTTACACTTGGAAAGCACTGGTAAAAAGCACCTTGAATGATGAAAAACGAGAGTTTATAGGTCATTTGAATGTATTAAGATGATTACTGCTCTTTCGGTTCTTAAATTATCTAGTTTCAACGCTGCCAAATTTTTTGTCAGGTGGTCGAATAGTCCGAATTCACCTAATTGACTGAGATCTGTGCTGTTTTCGCTCATGGCAATAAATTAATATCAAAAAAAACGAGAGTGACGCTTTCCGCTCTCACTCTCGCTCTACTTCTGTTGACCCACTAGGCTTTCCTCGGTTTCATTTCATTACGCTCGGAATAAACTTCTCGCCCTTTGTTGCAAAAAAAAACGAGAGTGACGCTCTTCGCTCTCACTCTCGCTCTTAAATCGTTGACCCACTAGGGCTCGAACCTAGACTCTTCTGAACCAAAATCAGACGTGTTGCCAGTTACACCATGGGTCAATATACACTTTCGATGTTGCCAGCCTGACCGCCGAAACGGAGTGTAGGAGGTTTATACCTTTGTGTTAATTGAGGTGGCAAATTTAAGAACAAAAATTATTTGAGAGGAAAAAATCTGAAAATATTCCGCAATTTTTTTCTGAACGATGGGTTTTTGACAAAGAAATTGGGATTTTTTCACGAATGAGGTCAGCAATGCAGCGTTTATATTTTTAAATTCGCGTCGCCTGCGAGATTTGATTGATTTGAATTTCAATGGTTTTAAAAAAAAGATGATGACATACAACAAGTGGAATACATATCTCGGATGGCTGGTTTTTCTAATTGCAACGGCTGTTTATTTTATAACAATTGAAGACACCGTGAGTCTATGGGACTGTGGAGAATACATCACTGCAGCCTATAAATTGGAGGTTGGTCACCCTCCAGGTGCGCCTTTGTTCATGGTGTTCGGAAGATTGTTTTCGTTTTTCGCTGACCCCGAAAATGTAGCAGTTTGGATCAATAGATTGTCGGCAATTTCCAGCTCATTGACCATTTTGTTCATGTTCTGGTCGCTTACATTGTTGGTAAAAAAAATGATTCTACGCGATAAGAAAGAACTTTCGTGTGGTGATCAAGTCGCAATATTTGCAAGTGCAGCCATAGGTTCTTTGGCCTATACTTTTTCTGATTCCTTTTGGTTCTCCGCGGTTGAAGGGGAGGTTTACGCGATGTCTTCTTTGTTTACGGCAGCTATCTTTTGGGCAATTTTAAAATGGGATGAAGAGGTGATGCAAATCCAAGATGGTACACTTTCAGCAGATGTGGCGCCAAACCGTTGGTTGTTGCTAATTATGTTCCTACTTGGGCTGGCAATTGGAGTCCACTTATTGGGTATCCTTGTTGTTCCAGCGATCAGTTTTGTGCTCTACTTTCGATATGCGAAACAGGCCGATGCAAAAGGAATTATTTTGACATGTATTTTGTCTGTCTTTATTCTCGCGTTTATTCAAGAAGGGGTAATCCCAGGTTCAATTTCATTGGCGTCTACTTTTGAGGTGGCTTTTGTCAATTCGTTGGGATTGCCATTTTTCTCCGGTACAATTTTCTTCTTCGCAGCCTTGATTGTTGGATGCATTTTGTTGCTGAGGTTTGCCAGAAAGAACAATAAATCGATTGTTTACAATGCCACTATGGGCTTGATTCTTTTATTGATTGGGTATGGTTCATTTGCAGTAATTGTGATCCGTTCCAATGCGAATACACCACTTGATGAGAACGACCCTGAAAATCTTGTAACCTTGCACGCATACTTGAAGCGTGAGCAATACGGATCTGCACCTTTGCTTTTTGGGCAGTATTGGAATTCAAAAGAAAATGACCCTTCTCAATATGGAAGCCGTTCTCCTTTCTACTTAAGACGTTTTATCGTAACCAAGGGAGAACAAGTATTGAAAGCATTTAAAACAGAGTCTGCTGCGAAGGCGTATGCTGCAAAAAATGCTGCGTCATACGAAGAAAAATATTTTGAGTCGAATGCACAGGATCGTTTAAATTCTGTTCCAACTTATGCGCAGACGACCTTCTTCCCACGCATGTATTGGGATCAAGAGGAGTCGCGTATTCAAGGATACGTAAAATGGTCTGGGTATGATGCTAACGATGGGTCTCCCTCAGAGGAAGGTAAAGATGGAAAACGCTTGCCTACTTTTGGTGAAAATATGACCTATTTTATGCGCTATCAGTGCAATTGGATGTACTTACGCTATTTCATGTGGAATTTTGCTGGTAGACAAAATGATATTCAGGGTCACGGCGACAATATGAGAGGAAACTGGATTTCAGGTTTCAGCGCTGTCGACAATGCACGTCTGGGTAACCAAGACGAATCAGCACCGTATTTTACGTCCGAGAATCCGTCTCACAATGTGTTCTTCTTCTTGCCATTGATATTTGGTGTTTTGGGAATGATCTTCCATTTCTATCGTTCACCAAAGGATGCATTCGTCATTATGCTGGCGTTTTTATTTACCGGATTGGCAATTGTTGTTTACCTGAACCAAAAGCCTTTAGAGCCAAGAGAGCGTGACTATGCATACGCAGGTTCATTCTACTTTTTCGCCCTTTGGATCGGTATAGGTGTGTATGCATTGTATGATGCCTTCCTGCGTTTTTCGAAGAAAGAACTTACTGCTTCTGCCATCATTGTAGCTGCTGTATTGAGTTTGTTTGCCATTTTTGATTTGGGAAGTGAAGTATCAATGCCGTCAGCTATTTCATGGATTATTGTCGGTGGAGCAGGGTTAGGCTTGATTTTCTTGATGACTCTTTTAAGGAAGGTTTTACAAAAGGATATGCAGGGAGCTGTCATTGCTGGGTTGTTGGGACTTTTCGCTCCGCTTATCATGGGGATGCAAGGATGGGATGATCATGACCGAAGCCTCAAAACTTCTGCGGATGATTTGGCATTGAATTACCTTGAATCCTGTGGTAAAAATGGTATCATCTTTACAAATGGTGACAACGATACGTTCCCATTGTGGTACATGCAGGAAGTAGAAGGTAAGCGCACGGATGTGCGTGTTTGCAACCTTTCTTTGATGCAGACTGACTGGTACACAGAACAAATGAAAATGAGGGCTTACGAATCGGATCCATTACCAATCAAATTCCGTGAGGATCAGACTTTGATGTATGCAGGATACACCGATCAGGTGATTTTCTCTAATTTGTTTGAATTGTTCTACCTGAATGCGAACGAAGAAATGTTGAAGGAGGTCATCAAAATGCGTTTGAAAAACAATGCGAAAGAAGCGGTGGCAGCAACAGAATCGTTCAATATGCAGGCGGCTCAATTGGCGGGTGGATTGTCTTCAACACAACCGAATGTAATGACGCGCATCGAAGAACTGAAAGTTGCACTTACAACAAATGCTGGCAGTGACATGACTGAAACTGTATTTGCTAAGTTCCGTGCAGCCTTTGAAGTAATGAGTGCTTTGCAGAATGGGATGGTGACGTTGCCGGAAGGTCAGCCTCAAGTATTCCAGGATATGATCATGAATTATGAAAAATCATGGGATTACACGAATATTGAGGATGCAATGGCCTTTGTGCGAAACGACGATAATTTGGTAGCGTTTACAGCACAGCGAAAAGTGAGAGTGTTCCCAAGTACTGGATTTATCTTGCCTGTCAATGCGGATAACGCCGTGAAATCCGGAATCATTCGTGCAGATCAGAAAAAGGATTGTAACAAAGAGTTGCGCTTCCAATTCGAAGCAAGGGGTCTTACCCGTGAACAAGTGATGATGTTAGATATCATTGCCAACAATGATTGGAAACGTGGAATTTATTTCTCCAGTCCAGGTGGATCAGATGTTTCTATTGCACTTTATACGAAAGGTTATGTGAAACAAAATGGAATGGCTTTCGAGTTGAGTCCATTGAATCAAATGGCTAATAGGTATTCTGATAAGATGTATGATAACCTAATGAATAAATATGTATTTGGAGCAATGAACAACCCAGACGTATTGACAGATTATTATACCAGAAGACACACGACGCAGTACCGTTTGCATTTTGCATCCCTTGCGCAAGATTTTCTTGAGAAGGCAGATCGTGAAGAGCAGCAAATGGAATTCAATAAATCGAACATCCAACGACTTAAAGCTAGTGGTGGTGGAGCACAAGCGGCAAAACTTGAAGAATCTATGAAAGGTGTTGATGCCAAAATCAAAGCGTACAAAGAAAAAGCAGCAAAATTGGTGCACCGTTCATTGGATGTAATGCCAGCTGAAATTGTGATCGATTATGGTGAGCCAACATCCAATGGCAGAGACAAATACTCAACAGGAAGTGCCGAATTTGAAGCATACAGCGATGGCATTTTACATGACTATGTTACAATTTTATATCGCGCAGGGGATAAGAAAGGGGCTGAGAAACTTGGAAACGTAGTTGCTGATCAGTTGGAATCAATCTTCGGTTACTTTGAGAAAAGTGATCCTTATTTTGCAGCTAATCCAGAAAATACGGGTGATCTTTATGCGGCTTTAGATGCTTATTTCAAACTTTACAGTGTTGTGTTGAATCCTGAAAGTGGCAGTCAAAATAGTGCTTTAGCGAAGCGTTTAAATGCTAAAATCAACGACTTGTATAAGAATGTTTTCCCATCCATTTACAGAGGAATGGAGGACAAGGCGAATAACAACGGTGAAAGCACAAGAAGAGGTGCTAAAGCAGGAAGATACGCTTCTATGTTGTTCCAATTACAAGATTATATTGAAGCAATTGGAGTGCAGTTTGGTTACCTTCAAGGCAAAGCTCCAGCAGATCCTGCAATGAATAATGGATCGATGAACTTAGAGCAAATGATGCAGCAAATGCCAATTGCAGATTCGGTGAAACAATAGCGCTGAATTCATGAGAATATTTCGAACCCCACGTTTTTTTAGGATACTGTTTCCGAGTAAAACGTGGGGTTTGTTGCGTAAAACAAATAAAGTTTACCTCACGTTTGACGATGGTCCGCAGCCCGAGATAACGGAATGGGTGCTCAATCTATTGAAGCAATACCAAATCAAAGCTACTTTTTTTTGTGTGGGTGAAAATGTTGTAAAACACAACGAATTGTTTCAACGAATCATCGATGAAGGGCATGCTATAGGGAATCACAGTATGCGGCATGAGCGAGGCACGAGAACTTCATTGGATGAATATGTAAAGTCCATTGATGAGGCAGATGCACACATACAAAGTTCCCTTTTTCGTCCGCCATATGGCAGAATCACCTTGCGACAAACATGGGCGCTTCGAAGAAAATATAGGATTGTTATGTGGAGCTGGTTGTCTTACGATTATGACCATTCCGTTTCAATAAAAAGAATTCTTTCCAATGCAAAAAAAGACGTTCAAGGTGGAGACATTCTCGTTTTTCATGACAACGTCAAATCCTTCGAAAGATTAAAGGAAATTTTACCGCAATTTCTGGATATTGTCAAATCGAAAGGCTTTTCCTTCGATGTGATTGATTGAATTAATCTTTCCGCTTAAAAACGGGAACGGTTGAACACGGTTCGCCGTACATAATACTTTTTACGTGTGGTTGAAGTCTTGCCAACAATTCACTCATCGCATATTCAGGACAGTTGATGTCAGAGCAACCTTTGATGATTATTTTTCCATCCTGATAAGCAGAAATATCAAGTGATTCAATTGCGTCTTTAATCAGTTGTTTTTCTAGGTCAATTTTTGATCCAATGCAGAACGTGCTTGCGTTTTGAACGAGTTTGGAGGCAACCAACATAAATGCCCAAGTCGGGACGATGGCATCTGCAGAACAATGCACAAATACAGCTTTGTTTTCATAGTGGGACCAATTATGTTCTTTGATCCATTGTCTAAAATCTTTTTCTTTCAAAATAAGACCTTCCCACAATTGCGGAGCAATATCAACATCAAGAATTTCCACTTTTGGTTTGAAATCAGCCAGATCAAGCTGAATGAGGCCACTTTCCTGAACTTTATTCTTGATTTCTTCCATGCTGTAAAATTAATGATTTCAGTGTGTACTCGACCACAAATGAACACGTGTCGACGATAAAATCAACTTTCAAATTGTTACATTTGCCGCTAATTCAACGATTATGAAATACCTTTTGTTTTGTTCTGTAATTCTTCTCTGCATCGGATGTTCATCAAATGCATCAAAAATCGAAGGGAAATGGAAACTAGAAGAAATAGATTACTCCGCCTATTTTAAGGATGCGCCTGCGCAAGTGAAAGAACTATTGGAAGACAGAATGAAGGAGGAGTTTGAACGATTGAAAGATAAAACTTTTTTCACATTTTCATCGAATCAAGTCTTGACATTGGAAGTTCCTAATTATACTGGTAAACAAACTACAACAGAAGGTAAATGGAGAATGAATGCATCTGAAGATTCTGTTTTTTTTGAATTGTCGGAACCTGAAAACTTTAAGATCGTTGCGTTGGATGGTGAATCATTGGAATTGTCAACAGATGATCTTCCGAAGCGCACAGTGCGCATGAGTCGGGTCAACTAATTTTTTTAAGACATTGTGTCAGTTTTATCTTCGGGCACGACCTTTGACATTGCCGAGGTGTGAAAAAGAAAACGCATCCTTTCGGTTCAAGTCAAAACGCATTTTTGTTTTCCTCTTTGCTTTTATTGCTGATGTGGCTGTTTTATTGGGCACAGCATCTGTTTGATTTTAATTTTTATGAATTAGGTGTCTTACCAAGAACAGCACAGGGTTTAATTGGAGTTGTGTTCATGCCTTTGATTCATTCTCAGAGGGAAATTGAGCACATCATCAATAATTCTATTCCAACATTTTTGCTCCTTTCAACCTTGATTTTTTATTACCAGGATATTGCGTTTAGAGTATTTGCTTTTGGGTGGATTTATACAGGTCTGGGATTGTGGGTCTACGCAGAAAATAATGGCGTTTATCACATTGGAATGAGTGGGGTTGTTTATATGCTGGCAGGTTTTCTATTTACGTCCGGAAGCCTTCGTCGCTTCCTGCCATTGCAAGCAATTTCATTGTTTATCGTGTTTTTGTATGGAAGTATGATTTGGGGCATTTTTCCAATGGATGAAAAAATCAGTTGGGAAGGTCATTTTATTGGATTATGCGTTGGAGTATTACTGGCGTTTTACTACCGCGAGAAAGGTCCTCAACGACCTAAATTTCAATATGAAATAGAAAAAGAAATGGGCATCGAACCGCCGGATCTTGAAGGAATTTACAATGAAAGACTTCAGGAAATCGCCAGAGAAGAAGAATTAAAAAAGCAACAAGAGGATCAATCCCGAAAAATTATTTATCACTACAAGCTTAATTCGCCTCAGGACGATAACGATGTGCAATAGTTGCTGTTCCTGCAGACAACGCTGCCCATTCGTCAATATGAAAATCCAGCACAACGAGTTCACATGTTTTGAGATGAACATATTCTTCCGTCAAATAACTTGCTAAACCCGAGATTCCATCATTATGGCCTATGATAAGTAAATTTTTAACTGTTGTTTCTTTGCTGATGTAATGCAAATAGGTCGCAACATCACACAAGTACAATTCGTCTAAAAATTCAACTGGGATTTCCCTGCAAGAATCGCTGATATATTGGAATGTTTCTTTGGTTCTTTTCGCAGTAGAGCAAAGTATTTTTTCAGGGTAAATGTTTTCGTTGGTGAAATGCTCTGCCATTAAAAGGGATTGGCGTTTACCGCGGGGCAACAAGCTTCTGTCGAAGTCCTTGCCAGTGGTGCTGTGTTGGTCAGTTTTGGCGTGTCTGAGCAAATAAAGTTTCATGCGTGATAAGTTAACCCAACCATTGGTGGTGTTTAGTCGTTCAAAGTTACAGAAAGATCGATAGTTGATTCGGATAGAATTTTATTTATCCGTATAAAACAAATATTTAAAGATTTACCACTAAATTGCAGGGAAACTATAAAATAAAGCACATAGAAAAGCTTGTGGAGGTAACAGCCGAAATAGTGAAAGCTTGTTTGCGCGATGATCGCCGTGCGATTAAGTCGCTCTATATGTATTGTTTTAAGCAATTAATGCCAGTTTGTTTCCGTTACCATCACAATGAGGAGGATGCGCGTGCAGCACTCAACATGGGTTTCATGAAAATTCTGAAAGGACTCGAAACAATTGAAGGAGAATTTAATTTCAATGCTTGGTCGAAACGAATAATGATCAATTCATTGATTGATGAATACCGAAGAAATAAAAAGCACTCAGAGCATCTTCATTACAGAGAAACCGAAAGGGAATTGGAAGTAAATGTTGATTCAGTTGTCAATTCAGCAGATTCAAATTTCGGGTGCGATGCAATTATGAAAATGGTTGATGACCTTCCGCCTATTAGTGCGAAAGTGTTCAATTTATATGTAATTGATGGCTATACTCACAAGGAGATCGGTGAATTATTGAGCATTTCCGAGGGTACATCGAAGTGGCATCTTTCTACTGCACGAAAAATACTTCGTGACAAATTGGTGAAGATTGAAACCGTTTATAAAAAAATGGTCATATGAGTTGGACAGACGAAGATATTGACGGATTGTTCCGTGATGCTGCCGCTCAAAAAGAGTTCAGGTATGACGCTACTTTTTTTGAAGAAATTGAGCGGGAATTGCCAATTCATAGAAGAAGAAAGTCAAGGCTTTATTGGGTGTTGAGTTATTCCATGTTGGTTCTTTTTTCGCTTGTGAATTTAAAAACATGGAAAACGGAATCAGTTGTTGTGACTGCAGCTAAAAGATCAAATGCAAAGAGCATTAGTTCTTGGCGAAGCAACAATAAAATTGAATCTCCATTGCCATCGCCGGCATTGAATCATTCTAATTCTGCAACGATTCAATCAGCTGTAATTCAAAATAGTGCTCCTTTCATACCAAATTTATTGGAAGATGCTATTGTTGACATACCGCTTAGAAATGAAGTATTCTCTTTGAATGATGATTCTGAACAAGCTGAAATTAAAATGAAAACAAATCCTTTATTAGCTTCTTTTGGTGCTGGCGAAATAATTACAAGTAACATTTCATTGGAAGAGGAAATTTCAAAAAACAATTATTATTTACAATTCAATGGAGGAGTAGGTCAAGGTTACAATACGTTGATAAACCGAAGCCACACGAATGGTATAGTATCAATGGAATTGGGAGTAAAACGATCAATTAGAAATTTCACGATCAATATTGGAGCCAATTTCCAATGGACAAAAATGGACGATCTTAAAATAAAGGAAAGAACAAAAATTTATGGATTCGGCTATTCAACTTATGACAACGTTTATTCGTTCAATGGAATGGCAACTTGCGGATTGTCAACTGGTGTATCTCGAAAATTTAAGCGACATGAAGTAGGAATTGTTGCAAGTCCATCATTAAGGATGTTTGCTTTGCTCGATCGCATGCAATTACTTGATGGTCAGCAATTTTTGAGTTCCTCTGGAGTTTCAGATGTCTCAATGTTCAGAAAGATTTCCTTGCCAACTGGACTGCAGTATTTTTATGCTATAAATGAATCAATTCAGATTGGTCTGAATGCTAGTTATGATCTTGTGCAACCGATTAGTTCAAATCGTTTTGAAGGTTCTCCAATTAAAAATCCATTCCAAATTCAGTTTGGAATTAGAACAAATCTAGGCAGGTGATCAGAAGGTATTTTCATATTGCATTTCTTTTGTGCCTTCTTTTTTCTTGTAATAAGAATAAAGTCGAGGACCCAATTGTGCAGGGAGCCCCAATTTTTAATGTAAATGCAAAAATAGACGGCGAGGATCTTTCTGTTGCAGCAGGAAACAATGGTTTTGTATTGACAACTTCTACTGAATGGAAAAATGGGGTGAGGTTATTTTCCGGAAAGTTGGCCAACAATGATTTGGAAATTGGATTGGCTCTGTTTGATGGCCATTTAGATATTCCAAATTTTTCCCTGAATTCATTAGCAGGACAAGAATTAGTGTTTCACTCAAATGAACAAGAAGTACTTCTTGATTTGTCGCTCGATATGTTTCCAAATGCTGAACAAATTGAGGAGATCAAATGGTATGTTGATGGTGTTTTAATGGGAATAAATGAATTGCAAATCAATGAGCCTGGTAAATACACGATTTGTGCTGCCGTTACTTTTGATTGTGGTTCTCAGGCGACTCTTTGTAACGAGATGATATTGGGTTATTCAAAATCTGCTATCGCCCAAGTGAGGCATTTTATTGATTCGAATGGTCAAGTTCAAGCATGGGTAGATGCTGCTGGAACATCTGTTGATCATATTCAATGGAAGCTGGATGGCCAAAATGTTTCTATCTCAACTACTTTGAATTGCACTGTGAGCCCTCAATTCCATACCTTAACGGCTGTAGTTTATTTTCAAAATGGTGTCGTTAGGGAAAAATCGGTCTTGGTTGATGGTCATGTAGAAGGAAACTTTTTGGATGACTTCTCCATTTTTGAATGCACACCAAGTTTGAATTTAAGTGATTATTCAATTGTTTTGACCTTAAAAAAAGAAAGTTTAAATTATTCTTCGGCTTACGCAGATAATCACATGTCATCTGTTTTAATCAAGTCCATTGATTATTACGGTAAAAATGCTTCAGGTAAGCCAGTATTCAAAATCTCAGCACAAATAGATTGTCTACTTGGACAAATAGGAACTAGTGAAGTTGTCCCATTTCAAGGCGATGTGAATTTTGGAATTGAAGTCGACAAGTAATTCTATTTAATATACTTTTGGTGCTCAATTAATTAATTTTATGAAACAACTATTAGTACTCTGCTCTATTGCAATAACGAATGCGATATTTTCTCAAGGGATAACTTTAACATCCATAGATTTTGCTAATGGGGGGGATACTGTTCGAACAAGTCTTGCTACTGATAATGGCAATGATTATGCAGCAACCGGTGCAGCGTATACTTGGGATTTTTCTATGCTCACGGCTAATTCTCAAAAATTGAGGAATTTTTCTCCGATGACAGAAGCGCCGCTCTTTGTGCAATTTTTATTCGGATTCTCTGCGCCCAATCAATACCGAGCTAGTTATTTTATTGAATCCACAGATTTGCCTATTTCTCAAATAACTTCAATTTTACCTATTACGATAGAAAACATTTACCAGTATTCAAAAGTGATGACGGATTCAATTACAAGTGTTGGCTATTCTATGAAAGTGACTTTAAATGGCTCAACCGTGGATCTCCCAATAAAATCTGATACGATTGAAACACGTTATAATTTGCCTTTGAATTATGGGGATAGTCACTTTTCAAGAGGATTTAGTAAAATAGATTTCAATCCCTTATACAATGCAATCTGGAATCAACATCGCACCAGAACTACAACAGTTGATGGATACGGGTCATTAATTACGCCTAATGGTACATTTGACGTTTTGAGAGTAAAACATGACATCACAGAAACAGATTCAATATATACTGAACTGCCAATTATTGGTGGAACATGGATTCCTTTGGATCTGCCGCTCGCGCATGAGTACGAATGGTGGGCAAATGGTGAGAAGTTGCCCGTGTTGAAATACACCACAAATGAGGTGTTAGGAAACGAGGTGGTTACAGCTGTTGAATACAGGGATCAATATTTGGGTTTAGATGCGGGTATTGAAGAATTAGGAATCGAAATGAACATGTATCCGAACCCTGTAAAAGATGTTTTGCATATTCAAGCAGATTTACAAGTGTCTCAAATCGATGTTACGGATCAACTTGGAAATATTGTTAGTTCACAGGAATTAATACCTGCGAATGAATTATTTCTTGACGTGTCAAAGCTTGCGGCGGGCACATATATCGTGAATGTATACGCTGGTTCAATAAAAGCAACGCAACTATTCGTTAAGCAATAGCCAAATCATTTTGTATCTTTGCTGAAAGGCAAATCGGTCTATCGCTGTTCATCTATGATGGAGAGAGGAAAGTCCGGGCAGCATAGAGCGCCGTACTTCCTAACGGGAAGGTGTCGACCTTTGTCGGCAACAGAAAGTGCCACAGAAAGGAAAACTACCCAGACGAACATTGTTTCGTATGTGGAAAAGGTGAAAAGGTGAGGTAAGAGCTCACCGTGCAGGTGGCGACATGTGCAGCAAGGTAAACCTTACGGGCTGAAAGACCATGTATACCGAGGCTTGAGGGCTGCTCGCCTAACTCGGAGGGTAGGTCGATTGATTCCGCGCGTGAGTTCGGAACTAGAGAAATGATAGACATCCCGTTTACGGGAAACAGAACCCGGCTTATAGATTTGCCTTTTTATTTTTTTTTCGCGTTTGAAATGACTTCAGCAGTGTCCCGGGAGATTCTTCACTGTTGGTTAGTGTCAGAGCAGAATGTTCAATTCCATCCAAACGATACTTTAATGATGTGAATTTTGCAGAACCAATTTTGCGGGATTTTATGCTTCTAATACTGTTGACTGATGTAACACGATTTTTTTCGAGATTTGAAATGATGAGGTCATCACCTTGTACGCTAATTTCAGATAGTTTTCTGTAAATATTCCTCGACTTATAAATGGTATATACAGATAAACCTAAAAATGAAATGGCAAAAAATGGAAATTCTCTCAATAGCACGGTAAAAAGAAATTCGATTGACAGAAGAATGGTGATTAAAATTACAAATGCCCGTTTTATTTTAACATTTACGCGGGCAACCGTAATTTGACGGTTGTTTGATAGCATTGCAGACATGGTTTTTCCCCGGAGGGTTTTAGCACATCAAAATTGCGAAAAAGAGCTGGTGCTATATACAATTAATATAAAATGTTTTGCACATCTGAATAAGTCTCGGTAAGTTGAATGGGTGCCCGACTATATCTTTTGAATCGAATAGTTTGATAGCTTCCTTTTATTGCTGCATCTGGACTTAAAGGAAATGTATTCAGTTGTCGGTTAATCTTCCCATTTAAACGGTTGGTATAAATAGCGCGCAGAAAGAACATTGCATTCGTGAAGTTTCGGGCTTGTTTTACAATAGCAAAGCAAGGCATATCATAATAAACACCACCATGACGTTGATTTGGGAAAAGCACTTTTCCTTTTTTATAAACCTTTAATGTGTTGTTTGATTTTGTTAAAAATGAAGAATATTTTGTGAACAGGACTGTCGAATAGATTAAGGTGTCTGCTTTCTCAAGTGTTTTGATTTTTTTTGCATTAAAATTATCAATCCACTCTTCTTCTGAGATAAGGCTAGTAGGTAGGGTTTTGTGCGCTACATATGCGTAAAAAGGAAACAGTTCTTTTTTGGATTGAAGATCAGTACACCAACTATCTACTGTTTTTAAATCGGAATAATCTCTGATTTTTCTTGAAGATTCACCGAGTGTTACTATCACATACGGATCAAACCCAAGACCAAACCAGCTTCGGTCTTTAGAGATGTATTTTGTTCCAAGTACTTCTGGTAAACTATCAGATGCAATTTTTTGTAATGTTTTTAAATGACTTATTCGGTCCATTTCAACTACTGAACTAAGAAGTATGCAGTCAATTTCTGTATTGATTCCCTCGGTTTTTAATTTGGTAACAATTTCATCCGTTGACAAATGAAGAATTCTCACTTTGATTCCTGATTGCTTTTCAAATGATTTAAAAAGAAAGTGGTCCTTGCTGTTAAGGCAGTCTGTTGCCAATAATAGGTATTGCTTTGACGAGGGCTTTGCAGTTTCTAATCGACAGCCTGCAATTAGTGCTGAAAATATGGAAAACAAGAGAAGAACATTGATCAACCTCATGTTGCAAAGATATTCAACATTCTTCGAACGTTTTTGCTTGTGATGAATTAATTAACTTTGACGAAAAATAAAAAAGAGCAGGGTGGATAAAAAAGGTACAAAAAACAACCAGAAAATTCAAAAGTTGATCAACGATCTTCAAAGTGGCGATGTAAAAAAAATTGGTCAAACCCTCAAATTGTTGAAGTCAGAAGGGAGTGTCGACGCACTGAGACCTCTTGCTGAATTATTGATGCGATCAAAAGACGAAACAATCCAACAAGATGTTATCGCTTTTCTGTCTGATTTGAATGTTTCATCAGCTGTAGACGAACTAATGAATCTTTTGAAAGATGAGAATTTGACAGCTATACGTCAACAATTGTTAACCACAATTTGGAATAGTAAATTGGACTATAGCTATTATCTTCCTGAATTTGTTGAAATCGCAGTTGACGGAGACTTCATGGAAGCCCTAGAATGCCTTACAATTATAGAAAATATGGAAGGTCCTTTTGAGGAACGACACATTTTGGAATCCCAGTTACATTTAAAAGATTATCTTGAAGATAGTGCACCAAAAAATCCTCAAAAAGCGCAGATCATGAGTGAAATAGCTCTAATCGTAAAAGATTACACCAATTTTGACGAAGAAGACATAAGTTTATTCAACAATTGAATCCCAATTGAATCGTTTGTTCAGTTTCTCTTGAGTAAACTTTAACAGTGCTTCGTTTTCAATCTTTTCAAGCACTTGACCGATAAACGCCTCAACCATAAGATTTCTGGCAGAACGATCTGAAATTCCACGAGCGCGAAGATAAAATACAGCCTCTTCATCCAGTTGTCCTGTTGTAGAACCATGTGAACATTTTACATCGTCAGCATAAATCTCTAATTCAGGCTTCGAATTAATGGTTGAAAAATCCGATAGCAACACGTTCGCATTGGATTGAAATGCATTGATTTTTTGTGCATCCTTACGAACAAAAACTTTCCCATTGAAGACAGCAGTGGCTTTGTCATCAATTACGCCTTTGTACAATTCATTTGAATTGCAATGCGGTGCGATGTGATCGACGCAAGTATGATTGTCAACATGTTGCTGCTTATTCAAAATATAAGCACCATTGAGATTGGTTGTAGCATTTACGCCATTAACAGAAATGTTTAAATTATTTCGGACAAAAGTTCCGTCTAGGGTCAATGTATTTATGGTAAACGTAGCGTCTTTTGCTTGATCAACTTGTTCTGTTGAAACGTGAAAGTTTCCTTCAGCCTCACATTGTAATTTATTGACTATTAAATGCGCATTTTCAGAAACATTGATTTCTGTGATGCTATTTGCAAAAGAATTCTCTGCATCTAGAGCAAAAAATGATTGCATGATCTCAGCTTTGGCAAACTTTCCAATATGAATAAAATTGCGCAAATTGGCAACCGTATTTCTTCCTGTTAAAAGGTGTATGAACTGAATAGGTTCTTCAATGATAGTTTTATCTTCGATTATAATAGACATACCATCGATCGCATAAACTGTGTTCATGGAATTGAACAATTCATTTTCAAGTGGAATGGATTGTCCAACAGTTGCTAATTCTTCCTTTGTGCAACCTGTTAGTGGTTTTATTGTCGCGCCTTTAGGGAATTCACCTGAGGAAAGATCACTCCGAAAAATGCCGTTTTCAAAAACAAATGTCAATCCATTATTGCTGATTTGAAAGTTCGCGTTAATGAATTCTCGACTTAAATTTTTACCAGCTCGGGCTATCTGTTCCCTTGTTGGAATTGCAGCGATTCGTCCAAGACGTGTGTATTTCCATGCTTCACTGCGAGTTGTAGGGAAATCAATTGATTTCAATACATCTGAAGCTTTTAATAGTAATTCATTGTTGAAAGGAAGCTTTGTTTTTGGAAGGAATTCAACAAATGAGGTGACTTTGGAATCTTGAATTAGTTCGTTCATTCTGTAAAAATTAGTGAGCGTCAACTTCTGCTTTTATCCAATCGTAACCTTTCTCTTCAAGTTCGAGTGCAAGTTCTTTCGTTCCTGATTTCACAATACGTCCATTGTATAGTACGTGTACAAAGTCTGGTACTATGTAATCCAAAAGACGCTGATAATGGGTGATGACAATTGTTGCATTGTCTTTTGATTTAAGCGTATTTACGCCATTTGCCACAATACGCAATGCATCAATATCCAAACCTGAATCGGTTTCATCTAAAATGGCAAGCTTTGGCTCAAGCATGGCCATTTGAAATATTTCATTTCGTTTTTTCTCACCACCCGAGAATCCTTCGTTGACGGAGCGAGAAGCAAGTTTAGCATCGAGTTCCACTATAGCAGATTTCTCGCGTACCATTGCCATAAAGTCTTTTGCTGAAATAGACTCTTCTCCTTTGTATTCTCTTATTTCATTCAAGGCAGTCCTCAGGAAATTTACATTCGATACACCTGGGATTTCAACAGGGTATTGAAAGGCAAGAAATAATCCTTCTCTTGCACGATCTTCAGTGGATAATTCGAGTAAATCTTTTCCGTCAAAATCTACAGAACCATCTGTGATTTCATATTCTTCTCTTCCTGCTAAAACGGATGCCAAAGTACTTTTGCCAGCACCATTGGGTCCCATGATTGCATGCACTTCACCTGCTTTCACCTCAAGGTTCAACCCTTTTAAAATCTCCTTTCCGTCAATGGAAGCGTGTAAATTATTAATTGTGATCATAGTTTTTTTATATTTTCATTTCTAATTGCAGATTGCAGATTGCTGATTGCAGATTGCTGATTGAATTTTCTATTTTTTCTCGTAAGATTTTAAATATTTGCTGAAACCGGACAATTGCTTGCTTGTTTCAATGCATTTTTGTTTTAAATAATCAAATTTCTTTTTATCAAGGTATTCAAGGTTGGCTGCGATTGTTAATTGAGTTCTTAATTCACCACATGACCCCTTTGAAATAGCTAAAAAATAAAGAAATTGATTTTTACTGTCTCTCTCAAATCCTTCTGAAATGTTTGAAGGTATTGAAATTGCAGATCTACGAATTTGATCCTTTAATCCAAAATCTTTTGAAAACATTTTTGTATTCGTAAGTTCATAAATTTCTGTGCAAAGTTCCATACTCAATTTCCAAACTTCTAAATCTTCAAATCCTTTAATTTTGGTCATTTTGTCAATCTGTAATCTACAATCTGAAATTAAATAATTATCCTACCGACCCTTCGAGTGAAATTGCCAGGAGTTTCTGAGCTTCAACAGCAAATTCCATTGGCAGTTGATTTAATACTTCCTTACAATAGCCGTTTACGATTAAACTGATTGCTTTTTCTTCACTAATTCCCCTTTGCAAACAGTAGAAAATTTGGTCCTCACCAATTTTAGAAGTCGTAGCTTCATGTTCAATTTTAGCTGTGCTATTCTTGCACTCGATGTACGGAAAAGTATGTGCGCCGCATTCGTCGGTCATTAACAAAGAGTCACATTGCGAGAAATTTCGCGCATGCTCGGCATTCTTATGGATTTGTACCAGTCCTCTGTAGGAGTTTTGCGATTTGCCAGCAGAAATACCCTTTGAAATGATGGTGCTCTTGGTATGTTTTCCAAGGTGAATCATTTTTGTTCCTGTATCAGCTTGCTGAAAGTTGTTTGTTACGGCAACCGAGTAAAATTCACCAATGGAATGATCACCTTTCAATATGCATGACGGGTATTTCCATGTCACAGCAGAACCTGTTTCAACTTGCGTCCACGAAATTTTTGCATTTTTTTCACAAATTCCACGCTTCGTAACAAAATTGAAAACACCACCTTTTCCCTCTTTGTCCCCAGGATACCAGTTTTGTACAGTTGAATATTTTATCTCAGCATTATCTAACGCAATAAGTTCTACCACAGCAGCGTGCAACTGGTTTTCATCTCTTTGTGGTGCCGTACAACCTTCTAAGTAAGAAACATAAGATCCTTCGTCTGCGACAACAAGTGTGCGCTCAAATTGACCTGTTCCACCTTCATTGATGCGGAAATAGGTAGAGAGTTCCATCGGGCATTTAACGCCTTTTGGAATGTAGCAAAATGATCCGTCAGTAAATACTGCTGAATTCAATGCAGCATAAAAATTATCAGTAACTGGGACCACTGTGCCCATGTATTTTTTAACTAAATCGGGATATTCTTGAACTGCTTCAGAGAACGAACAGAAAATGATTCCGAGTTCTTTTAACTTCGATTTAAATGAGGTGGCAACAGATACCGAATCCATCACAAAATCCACGGCAACACCTGTTAATCGCTGTTGTTCCTCCATTGAAATGCCCAATTTAGCCATTGTTTCTTTCAATTCAGGGTCTACATCATCCCAAGATTCATACTTTTTGGTTTGCTTTGGGGCAGAATAATAGGTGATATCTTGAAAATCCGGTTTTTCATAATGGACGTGCGCCCATTCTGGTTCCGTCATTTCTTTCCAAATAGAAAAAGCTTTAAGACGATGTTCCAAGAGCCACTCTGGTTCATTTTTTTTAGATGAAATAAAGCGAATAATATCTTCATTCAATCCTTTTGGCGCTTTATCAGAAGCGATATTTGTAACAAAGCCAAATTTGTATTCTTGATTTTCAAGATCCTTGGCAAGTTCATTTTCGGTATATCCCATTTTAATTGAATAGGTTTAAAGCGAAAAGGATTCGCCGCATCCGCAAGTTCTACCTGCATTCGGGTTATTAAACACAAAACCTTTACCATTCAGTCCGCCAGAAAAATCAAGCGTCGTTCCAATCAAGTATAAATAGCTTTTTTTATCAACGACTACTTTGACACCATTGTCTTCAAAAACTTTATCACCTTCTTTTTCTGTGTTATCGAAAGTTAGTTGATACATCAAACCTGAACATCCACCGCCATCAACACCCACACGGATAAAAAATCCTTCCTTCCCTTCGTCTTCCATAAGGCGAACAGCTTGTTTTTTAGCTGCTTCTGTAACTGTTACCATAAACCTTTATTTAGATTAATTATAAATAGTTGTTTATTTCTTTGCAAAAATACCGATTTATTAAAAGTTCTGCAAGAAAAAATGGATCAATAGTAGTTATGGCAGCATTCATTGACATTCTTGGATCTATTGTTGGTTAAGTGCATTATGGATTTCATTAAATTTGTCTTTTCTAGATAGCAGTTTTGAAGGTTTTTAATGATTTCGAGGCGATAAGTAATGTCAAAAACCCAGTGCTGACAATTGGGACTTTTGATGGTGTGCATTTAGGTCACCAAAAAATTATTGATCAACTGAATCGAGAAGCAGAAAAAATTGGAGGAGAATCAGTCTTATTTACTTTTTATCCTCATCCAAGAATGGTTATTTATCCTGAGACGCACGGGCTGAAATTACTCCAAACTCAGGAGGAAAAACTGGATAAGTTGGAGCGGATGGGCTTGAAAAATGTCATTTTATTCCCTTTTACATTTGAGTTCTCACGCTTGACAGCCCTTGAGTTTGTCCGGGATTACCTTGTGAATAAATTGCATGTTCGAAAAATGGTGATCGGGTATGATCATCAATTTGGCAAGAATAGAGAGGGTTCATTGGAATTTCTTCAGCAGATTTGTGAAACCTATGATTTCGAAGTGATTGAAATTCCTGCTCATGACATCGATGATGTGAATGTGAGTTCTACGAAGATTAGAGAATCCATATTGGTGGGAAATGTTGAACGTGCAGCCGAATTTTTGGGGGAACCTTATTCGTTGAGTGGGGAAGTAGTTAAAGGGAAAGCATTGGGCAGAACGATTGGGTTTCCTACTGCAAATATCAAAGTGAAAAACACTGAAAAATTAGTGCCTTCAAATGGTGTTTATGCTGTAACAGTTTCTTTTGACAATAGGAGTTATCTGGGTATGATGAACGTGGGTGTTCGTCCAACCGTTAGTGGTGAAAACGATTTGAGCCTTGAAGTCAATATTTTAGACTTCGATGAAGATTTATACAATAAAACTTTAGATGTTAATTTCCATGCTCGATTGAGGGATGAGCAGAGGTTTGATGGCGTTGAGAAATTGGTTGAGCAATTAAAAAAAGATGAGAAGACTGTACGTGCTTTTTTTGCTACTTGCGTTCTCTAGATCATTTTTTGGTCAATCGGATGTGAAGGCGTATTCATGGGAAATAGCTAAATTAGCTTCTCCTGACACCATATTTGGTATAACATTTTCAAAGTCAAAATTGAAGGTTTTACCAGAAGAATTGAAAGCATTCAATCAATTAAAACACCTTGATCTCAGTAAAAACGT
>JBIIQP010000117.1:0-8174 GCA_044341975.1 Crocinitomicaceae bacterium | reverse complement strand
TTTTAACTGATTTGCCGGCATACATTGGTGATTTCGATAGCCTAATTTATCTTGATATTTCGAAGAATGAATTCAGTATTTTTCCGATTGAAATTTGTCGTCTGTCGAATTTGAGCACATTTGTAGCGAATCGAAATAGTTTCTCTGAGCTACCTGAATGTATAGGGTATTGCAAAAAAATGAGCGTTATCGATTTGTGGTCAACACCCGTTACATCCTTTCCAAAATCATTTTCAGAATTAAAAAGTTTAAAAATGCTTGATTTGCAAGGAAACAGGTATTCTCCAACTTTTCACAGGAAACTAATTGAAACGCTTCCTTGGGTGGAAATTAAACTTGATCCACCCTGTGATTGCATGGAGTGATCAAGTAGATTTAGTTTTTGTGACCGAGCGAAAAATGGTTATTATAAGTAATCCCAAATAAACAATAAGTGAAATCTTATAAAATATTCCCGCTATCAGCTCGTAAAAGGTAAAGTCTTGTTTTTTTGAAATAGAGGCATGAATAATTCCAGCGTTTCTACCTTTTTTACGCACCAAAACCTTTCCATCTTGATCTATAATCGCAGAAATTCCGCTGTTTGAACTTCTAAGAATAGCAGTTCGACTCTGTATGGCCATTGCAACATTGGAGCATAAATATTGTTCGGAGCCATTCAAGTTTTTGTTCCAAAATTCATTTACTAAAACAACAAGGAAGTCACTTTCGCTAGCATATTCTGCCATTTTTAGAGGGAAAATACTTTCATAGCACAATACAGGAACAAACTTTTTTCCTAGCATGGTTTTGTGAACGGTTCGACTGTTTTCATAGCGGGAAACCATTGCGTTGGTGCCTACTACATCTGCAAATTCTTCCATCACAGGGAGCGTTTCAAGAAATGGAATTCGTTCTTGAAATGGAACAAAAATTTCTTTTCCTCGGAGAGAGTATAAGCCATCTTTATTTATTGTCACTGCCACATTGTGTGTCCGGTAGTAAAAATTCCGTGATTTTTCAAATCTAGAATAAGGATTGTTTTGACCTTCAGGGTCCAAGGAAAAACCAAAGCCACCAAAGCAAACTGAAAGCTCATTCGTATTTTTCAATTTCAACAACATTGACTTGTAAGAATTCTCACCACTCAAATTATTCATCCAACCAACATTTGAAATGATTGTCTCTGGCCAAGCCAAGAGTTCAGTTTTGCTGAATGAATTTAGTTTGGATTTTTCACATAGTTTATTGACAATTTCTTCTGGATTGAAGTGAGTTCTGCGATTGTAAGTGTCTTGGAAAGTGTGCAGTGCTGCGATAGTTGTCTTTTTATTATCAGGGTTGAAAGATATGAAAATGGAAAGAACGAAAGGAGAAATACCCAAGGATATCAAAGCAAGGGATTTTCCTGGTTTTTGTTTGGAAAGAATTTTCTCCAGCGCTAAATAACAACCCAAATTAGCCGTTAATATAAAGAAAGATCCACCCTCAATCCCAATGATTTCATAGGATTGTATGATTTTGGGAAACATACCTAATCCACTGCCCAGAGAGAAAAATGGAGTACTTAGCACCCAGTATTGATTAACCAATTCAATAGTCATGTGTCCTGCGAGGAAGTAGATGAAGCTCCATTTTCGACCTAAACGCTTGTAGATAAAGAGCATTGGGCTTAATAATGCCGAATAGGCAATGCTTTCAAAAAGTACGCCTATAAAGTAAGATTTTGGTGAAGAGTCATAAAACCAGCTGGAACTTAGTCCAATCCATGAGGCATGTGACATAAAAAGAAAACAAAACCACATGATACCTTTTCTTTTAATGTCCGAATTGGCTAAATAGTGAAATGCAAACAAAAGTGGTATGAGTCCAATGAACAGAAGAGGATACAGCCCAATTGTAGGCCATCCAATATAGAAAAGGAGCCCAGATAATATGCTTAGTAAGAAACCAGTCGTTATTCGATTAAACATGTGAATCAATCTTTGAGTGATAAAATTAAGCAGAAGATGACATTTTTTGTTTTTTATTTAACTGAACTTAAGAAAATTACATATAAATTTTGTTTACAAACTGATAAAGTCATAACTTCGGGGCGCCTAAATACACTGTAAGGATGAATTGTATTCGCTTATGCTTGCTAAATGCAGCTTTTTTTGTACTGTCAAGTGCGTCTGTTTCCTATTCTCAGGAATCGGCCAACGTTACTAAAGTTGAAGAGTTTTTAAAGGAAATCTATAGAGATTGTCCGCAATATATAGATTCTTCGCACATAGAATTTGGTAAAGATTGTTTGAAAAGAACAATTTTTCACAAGGTTTCCAAGGATCAATACCCTGAATGTCCTTTACTTTCTGTAGCTCAAAAAAAGAATAAATGTAATGAACAAATGTCTTACGATTTATCAAGCTTTGATCCACAAACATTCAATCCATTAAAGTATCATTTCTTTTATTACTCTCCCAACACTTCTTTTTTTAGAGTGGATGGTACTGAATACATTATTGAAATTAAACCTGGCAAATAAAAAAATCACATGAAAAAGCTAATATTATTTGTCTTCGTAACCCTCCTTATTTGCTCAAGCAAAGTGTTTGCTAATCCCTGTACAGGAACAGAAATACCATGTTCTTCAGCCAATCCATTTTGTTCAGCCATATCGTATAATTTCCCAAATGAAACAAGTACATGCGCGCCAACCGGTCCAGCATACGGTTGTTTGGCTTCGCAACCAAATCCGGTTTGGTATTACATGCAAATTAATCAGTCAGGCAATATTCAACTTGATTTGGAGCAAACAACAGGTCCAAATGGAACTGGTTCTGGTCTTGATGTTGACTTTGCCTTGTATGGACCTTATTCAAGTTTAAGTGCGGGTTGTTCAGCAATAGATGGAGGCGATTTTCCTCTACAATGTAGTTTTAGTGCGGCTCCAACAGAGACTATTGGACTAGGGTTGACTGGAGGTTCGGGCTCAGGTGAGTCTACGCCGTCTTCCGCTGTTGTGGGGCAGTTTTATATCGTGCTGATTACAAATTATGATGGAGATCCAGGCTATATAAGTTTTAATCAGTCTGTTGGTTCAACAGGCTCTGCCGATTGTTCCATTGTAACACCTTGTGATATTTCTAGTGTCACAGCTGTGCCAAGTTCTTGTGACGCCTCTGGAAATTATTCTGTGAGCGGAACGATATCTTTTTCCACGCCGCCAGCAGCAGGAACTTTAACCGTGACAACGAGCTGTGGTGGAATCCAGACATTTTCTGCGCCTTTTTCATCACCTCAAAATTATTCAATCAGTGGTCTAACCGGCAACGGAGGCAGTTGCACTGTGACTGCAACATTTTCTGATGATGCCACGTGTACAAAAGATCAAACATTTACAGCTCCAACATGCGGATGTACTGTTACGGCAGGAAATTCTGGTCCTGTATGCGAGGGGTCTACTTTTGGTCTCACAGCCTCAAATGTGACGGGAGCAACATCCTACACATGGAGTGGACCAGGAAGTTTTTCTTCTTCAACGCAAAATCCAACGGGAATAGCAGCGCCTGCAACCGCGGGTACTTATAATTACACACTTACAGTGAATTCCTCATCTGGCAGTTGTACGAATACGACATCTTTGGTAGTGGATGACTTACCTGTTTTGACATTGAGCCCACAAACAGTATGCTCTCCCGCTACAGTTAATCTTACATCTGGAACCGTTGCAAGTTCAACTATTGGTGCATTGACCTATTATTTAGATGCAGCACTTACAAGTCCTGTAGCTTCACCCAACGCAGTCAGTGCCGGAACATATTTTGTTAGTGCCACAAACGGCGCATGTAACTCAAACGGTTCATTGTTGGTAACAGTAAACACAACACCTACTTTAACTTTGATAGATCAAACAGTATGTTCACCTGCAACAGTCGATTTAACGAATGCAAGTGTCTCAAGCACTGATGTCGGTGCAATTTCTTATTATTCTAACCCCGCTTTGACAACCTTGTTATCAAGTCCAAATGCAGTAGGCAATGGATCATACTATGCTCAGGCAGATAATGCGGGATGTTTAGCTAGTGGTACAATTAACGTAATCGTTGATGCACTTCCTGTTTTAACCTTGAATGACCAATCAGTTTGTTCACCTTCAACAGTTGATTTGACGTCAACTTCTGTAGTTAATTCAAGTGTCGGTGTTGTTTCCTTATACTCAGATCCAACTCTGTCAACAGTTGTTTCTTCCCCTTCTTCGGTTGGTGCAGGAACATATTATATTGAGTCCGTTAACGGTACATGTTCTATAAATGGTTCATTAACAGTGTCAGTAACCACAACCCCAACTTTAAGTTTAACGAGTCAGCTGGCTTGTTCGCCTGCAACAATTGACTTAACCTCAAGTTCTGTTGCTAGTTCGAACGTTGGAAGTCTTACTTACTACGCCGATGCTGCTTTGTCAATTCCTGTTTCAGTGCCAACATCAGTTAGTACAGGAACTTATTATGTAGAAGCTTCAAATGGTATTTGTAGTGCTAATGGATCTCTCACAGTTACAGTTAATACGACACCATCACTCACCTTGAATGATCAAACTGTTTGTGCACCAAATACAGTTGATTTGACAAATCCTTCTATTGTGTCGACCACTGCTGGAACCTTGGCGTATTATACAGATCTAACTTTAACCACACCGTTTTCAACACCTTCAACAGCTGGAGCAGGAACCTATTATGTAGAAGCTACGAATGTCAATTGTTCATTCAGTGGAAATATCTTAGTGACCGTGAATGCGACCCCGACTTTATCACTTTCCAGTCAGTCGTTGTGTGCTCCGGCAACAGTTGATTTGACTTCTTCTGCCATTGCAAGTACCGATATAGGGGTGCTTTCGTATTATTCTGATGCTGCATATTCAACTATAGTTTCAAATCCTACAGCTGTTGGAACCGGTGTCTACTATGTTGAGGCAATCAGCAATGGTTGTAGTGCAAATGGTTCTTTGACAGTTGCAATAAATACGATTCCTTCCTTGACTTTGAATGATCAAACAATTTGCGCACCTGCGACAGTGGATTTGACTGATCCTACAGTTTCCTCAACAGATGTTGGAATATTAGCTTATTATACAGATCCTGCATTGACTATTTCGGTGGCTACACCTACTTCAGTTGGTACTGGAACTTATTATGTGGAATCGACCAATAACAATTGTGCTTTTAGTGGAATTGTTGAGGTAATTATTGCGAATATTCCGGTCATAACATCGAACACTCCAATTGTAGGGTGTGGTTCGGTCGTACTTCCTGCGATTACTGGTACAGATATAATCAATGAAGGTTATTGGACAGGTTCCAATCAAACGGGTACGCTTTATAGTGTTGGAGATGTCGTTTCTACTTCTGGCACCCTTTATATGTTTGCAGGATTAACAGGTTGTTCTGATCAGGAGTCAACCCAGATAACAATTCAGATTCTTCCAACTGTTGCTTCAGTTACTTCAGGTGGAATTTATTGTCAAGGTGAAGCAGTGAACAATGTATTAGCGAATGTTTCTGGAACTGGACCTTGGATTGTTGACTATACCTTAGATGGTGTAGCTCAATCAGCTACAGGATCATCCAGTCCTGTAAGTTTAGGAAATGCACCTGGTGTTTATGTGGTGACAAATCTTTCTGATGCTAATTGTGCAAATGGCGCAAATGGTTCTCAAACAATAACAGTTAATCCACTTCCTAATTTCCCTGTAACAAGTGCAGACACAACATATTGTTCAACGTGGACTCTCCAGCAAATGACAGCCGCAGGGAATGGTGGAGTTATTACTTGGTATTCAGATGCAACCTTGACGAATCAACTTGCGACAGGTGCAACTTTGTTGCCAGGCAGTAATGAAGGTGTAACAACTTATTATGTTACTGAAACACTTTTGGGTTGTGAAGGAGCCTCAAGTCCAGTAGTTATTACAATTGAATTCTGTGAAATAGTTATACCATCAGCATTTACACCGAATGGAGATCAAGTCAATGATCTTTGGAATATTTTAGAGTTGGACAATGTTTATCCGAACAATCAAGTTCAAGTATTCAACCGATGGGGAGAAAAAATTTACGAATCGGATAAAGGAGATTATCTCGGTAGACCATGGGATGGCTTCTACAATAATACGAAGCTGCCAGTAGCTTCTTATTTCTATATCCTTGATCTTGGTGATGGCTCAGATAAAAGAAACGGTACTGTTTCGATCATTCAAAAATAAAGATAAGGAGCTTCGGCTCCTTTTTTATTGAATTATTGAATTGATAATAATTTATTTATGTAACTAATTGTTAAAGAAGTGTACTTTTGCAAAACATAAATTATTTGAGTGATATTGAATCCTTCCAAAGTCTAGAACAAGCATTGTTGTGGGAAATAGGTTTTACTTGATTTAATTTTTATTTTTTTCAAAGCCACTGGAATATTAATTCTGATAATAATTGATGATAACGGTTAGATTGTATTCTTTAAAAAATGTATTAATTCTAATACTTTTAGCCTCAATAGTTTGTTTTTCTGGATATTCTCAAACCTATACAATGGGTTCGGCTCCTGCAACAAATGGGTCGACAATTAGCTCTCCTTGCGGTGCAGTTTTGTTGGACCCAGGAGGGGCAAGTAATTACTCCAGTAATCAAGATGTTACAGTTTCATTTTGTGCGCCAGCGGGACAATACCTTGTATTTAATTTCTCTTCTTTTAATACCCAATCAAATAACGATTTTATATATGTGTACAATGGCTCAAGTACTTCTTCACCGCTAATTTATTCTTGGTCAGGAACATCTATCCCACCCAATTTTTATAGTTCATTAGGAGGTTGTGTTACAATTCGATTTACATCTAATGGTTCTATAAACAGAGCAGGTTTTTTAGCAACTATAAGTTGTACTTCAATAGCTCCAATTCCTAGTTGCTCAGGGAATCCTGCTGCTGGAAATACATGCTCAATTGCGACTCCAGTTTGTGATTTAAATGGTTACTGTGGAAATACTTCTTCAACTTATACTGCAGATTATTGGTCATCGTTAGGTTCGGTTTTTTGCGGTACAATTGAAAATAATTCGTTCATAACGATTTTAGCCTCGTCATCAACGTTCTCTATGAATGTTTCTGTGTTTAATTCCTTAAACAATGATGGAATACAAATGATGGTGTTTACTTCTGCGGGAAGTTGTAGCGGAACAGTGACCTCCTATTATTGCAATGGACAGTTATTACCTACGGGAAATGGCGCATACCACTCAATTACTGTTACAGGTCTAACTCCCGGGAACACCTACTACCTAATGATTGATGGTTATGCAGGAGATGTTTGTGATTACTCAATTGGTGTTACTTCAGGTGTTTCAATACCAGTGCAAATAAATCCTGAATCGTATACAGTTTGTAACGGACAAACTGTAACGTTAACTGCTAGCTATGGCAATGGAAGCTACACTTGGAATGCTTCATCTGAACTCAATACAACGACTGGATCAACTGTAATTGCTTCACCAGTAGGCATCGGAACCCATACATATACGGTTAATTCATCCGGTGGAAATCCACTTTGTCCTTCTTCTAATTCATCAACTGCAACTGTAACAGTACTTCCTGTTCCTGTGACGCCAATAATTAATGTTACTTCTCCCACTTGTTTATTGTCTGGGACAGCAACGATATCGAATTACAATGCTTCTGATTCTTATAGCATTACTCCGAGTGGGCCATCTGTTGATGGAACAGGATTAATAATAGGTCTGACTAACGGTGTGTCATATTCTGTTACAGCAACGAGCAGTGGATGCACGTCAAGTGCTAGTTCTTCTTTCAGTGTTGCATCACCAACATCTCCACCTTCTATTCCAACAATTACTATTAATCTACCAACCTGCAGCTCTATTGGTTCTGCTTCCATAACGAACTTTCTCGGGTCAAATTCATATAATTTTACTCCAACTGGTCCAACAGTAGGTGTCAGTGGGACAATAAATGGTCTAGTTACAGGTGCAGGTTATACAGTCACAGCGACTAATGGAGGTTGCACGTCTGCTGCAAGTGGCTCTTTTAGTATTGGTTCTCAATTAGTAACACCAACACTTACCTTGAACAGCCAGTCTGTATGTTCTCCATCGACAGTTGATCTGACTAGTGCATCGGTCGCTACAACGGATGTAGGCACCCTATCG
>JBIIQP010000048.1:0-15687 GCA_044341975.1 Crocinitomicaceae bacterium | reverse complement strand
TTTTTACTATATTTAACTGCTCATTTACCTACATTATGAAACTTAACGTATATTCAGCCACTCTTTTAGTCTTCCTTTTTTCAAGTCTATCCTCTTGTGGCGAGGGTTCAGAAAAGGAGTCCATTGATAAAGAAGCGATTGACCCTGCTGCTTCATTGAATACCAATTTTGATGGAAAAATATTCAGCATCCCTTCTCCGGTTCAAACAGCTATGTTTATTAAAGAACTGAATTTACCATTCGATCAAAACATTTTAAACCCGACTGAAAATTCAAAAAATTATTCCACTGAATTCAAACAAGCCTTGAATTTGGGTATTTATGGGACAGATTTGGGTTATTGCTCACTCTATGAGCAAAAAAATAGCGCTCTTAAATATTTATCAGCTGTTGAAAAATTAACCGGACAACTTGGTTTAGAAGGAGCATTCGACAAATCTTTCATGTCGCGTTTTGAGAAAAACTCCGACAATCAAGATTCAATGGTTGTAATTACTGCAGACGCATACAGAAAAGCAGATTATTTTCTAAAAAATGCAAAACGCAAGTCGACGTCTTCGCTAATACTTGCAGGAGGTTGGATAGAGTCTATGCACTTTGCTTGTAAAATGTCGACTGCATCTAAAAATGTTAAAATAAAAGAACGCATTGGCGAACAGCAACAAACATTGACTACAATGATTGAAATTCTTGAAGAATACAATAAATCAAAACAAAATGATGAGCTAATTACTTCATTAAAGGACTTAAAGACAGAGTTTGATAAAATAAAAGTCAATTACACGTATGTCGCACCGAAGACTGATGCCAAAAACAAAGTGACAACACTTCAACATGATATCAGCGTTGAAATAAGTGATGATGTAATGTCCGCCATCAACACTAAAGTGAATAATTTAAGAGAATCGGTTATAAAATAACTTGAAAATGAAATTATCAAAAATAATCCTTGCAATCACTTTATCCTTTACTGGGGTTGCTTTTTCACAAGATTGTGAATCAATCGTAAAAACATGTGAATCCTATCTAAATGGAAAAAATGGAAATGTAAAATTCATTTCAGATGGACAGGTTTACACCGCTTTCTTGGACCGTGAAAAAGCAGAGTTTAAGACCACATTTTTTGGCGGTTCAACCTATAGAATTGCTGCAAGTGCCGGAACAGATGACGATTTTGTAATTTTTACAGTTAAAGACCCAAAAGGAAACGTGCTTTTCACCAATTCAAAATACAAAAATGCTCCCTACTGGGATTTTAAAGTTCAAAAAACGATTCCTGTAACTATTGAAACAGAATTAGATTTAGATAAAAAAGTTACAGGTTGTGCTGTAATGTTGATTGGTTTCAAACAATAAGTTTCGTTAGATGAGCGAGCGCATACTGAGTGCCTTAATGCAGCTTTTTGCCATCATTGCACAAGTTGATGACTCGATTGAAGCTGGCGAAGAATCAAGCATTACCAGTTCCAAGGGAAGAAGAATTATTGAATCATTTCTTCGCACTGAACTTAGTTCACAACTCATCGAACACTACCTTCGACTTTTTGACGAACACCTCAACACATTGCATTCAAAACAAAAAAAGAAGGATGCTGACAAAAAACGAAACTCCCTAAATTCAGTAAAAGTCTTAAAGATTTGTTCCGCAATCAATGAAGAATTAAGACAAAAACAAAAAATAATAGTTCTAATAAGAATCTTTGAATTCATTAATTCCAATGAGAAAATTCAAGATCAGGAATTAGAATTTGTGACCACTGTTGCTGAAGCTTTCAACATTTCAAAAGAGGAATTTGATTTGGTCAGTGCATTTATATTCAACAATATTCCATTTTTAGAAAAGACAGAGAATTGCTTGATTGTAAGCAACAAGAGAACTCAGAAAGAGCGAAAAATTCAATTAAATGGGTTGGATGACGAAATAGTGATTCTTTATATCAAAAGTGTCAATATTTTATTCTTGAAATATTTTGGATCTGATACCTTGAGTCTTAATGGTCAGTTCATTCCGAATGATCGTACTTATATTTTCACACAGGGTTCAACGCTGCATACGTCAAAAAGCAAGCACCTTTATTACAGTGATGCTATAAGCCAATTTCGAAAAGATGGTCAAAAGAAAATGATTGTTTTTGCTGTCAACAATATCACTTATTTCTTTGAAAAGAACCGACAAGGATTACACAATTTCAACTTTAGCGAGGAATCCGGAAAGCTCGTAGGAATTATGGGGGGCTCTGGCACAGGAAAGTCCACCTTATTGAATATCTTAAATGGTCAAACGTTACCAACAAGCGGAAGCGTTACAATAAATGGGGTTGATATCCACAAGGATAATCACAAATTGCAAGGAATTATCGGTTTCGTAAGTCAAGATGATTTATTAATTGAAGAACTAACTGTATTTCAAAACCTTTACTTCAACGCGAAACTTTGTTTTGGAACTTTAAGTGATAGAGAAATTAAGAAAAAGGTAATTGATACCCTACGTTCAGTAGGATTGTATGAGATAAAGGACCTTACTGTCGGCAATGCGCTTGAAAAAATTGTATCAGGCGGACAACGAAAACGTTTAAATATTGCACTGGAACTTATCCGTGAACCAGAAGTCTTGATTGTTGATGAACCAACCTCAGGATTATCCTCCAGAGACTCTGAAAACATAATGGACCTTTTAAAGGAGATGACTTACAATGGAAAATTAATATTTGTTGTCATACACCAACCTTCCTCGGACATCTATAAAATGTTTGACAGATTGTTCATTATCGATCAAGGCGGATATCCAATTTATGATGGCAATCCAATCGAGGCGATTACCTATTTCAAACACACCACTCATCAAGGAAATGCAGATGAAAGTGAATGTGCGCTTTGTGGAAATGTAAATCCTGAGCAGATATTCAACATTGTCGAAACGCGCATAGTAGATGAATATGGCAATCTAACTGATAATAGAAAAATTCATCCTGAGGAGTGGCATGAGAATTACTTGAAGATAAAAACGAAGTCTATAAAATCAAGTAAAAGCCAAATTCCATCTACTCCTTCAAAACTTGCAAATAGAATAAAACAAATAGCAATCTTTTTTTCAAGAGATGCCTTGAGTAAACTTTCAAATAGGCAATATCTTCTAATAACATTTTTAGAAGCACCTATTCTTGGTATAATGCTATCATTTTTTGTTAAATACTTTGCTAGTAATGATGGGGCAAATGTGAGTTACACATTTTTTCAGAATGAAAATCTACCGCAATATATTTTTATATCAGTAATCGTGGCTTTATTCTTAGGTCTCACAGTGGCTGCAGAAGAAATTCACAAAGACAAAAAATTACTTCAACGAGAATCTTTCCTTCACCTTTCGCGAACTAGCTATTTATTTTCGAAAGTACTTTTGTTATTTATTGTTTCTGGAGTCCAGACGCTATTTTTTGTGCTACTAGGAAATTATATTCTTGAGATCAAAGGACTTTTCTGGCAATATTGGATTATTTTATTCTCAGCTTCTTGCACAGCAAACCTTTTGGGTCTTAATATTTCAAGCGCATTTAATTCAGCAAAAGTCATTTACATTGTTGTTCCCATTCTCATCATTCCTCAGCTATTATTCAGTGGTGTAATTGTTAAATTCGACAAACTACATCCTACTATTTCAAAATCAAACTCTGTACCGTGGTTAGGAAACATTATGTTGTCGAGATGGGCATATGAGGCACTCGCTGTAAGTCAGTTCAAAGAAAATAAAATGGAAGAACGGTACTTCGAATTAAACATCAAAAAATACCGTGCACAATGGAAAAAAGATTATTGGATTCCAGAAATGGAAAGTCTCAATAATAATTTGATTTCAACATCATCCAGTTCTCAGCAAAAAGCGAGATCAAGCAAAGTTCTTCTAAATGAGGTCAAAAAAGAACTGAATCATTGGACGAATTTGAGCTGCGAAGAGTGTCTTTCTGATTTAAAACAACCTAAAAAAAACTTCGCCAAAACACATGAAGAAATTCAAAACTTCCTAAATATTCTAAACTATCAATGTATCTCCGATTACAATAAAACAAATGATTTGATTGAACGGTTAAAAATTGCAGAAGGTAAAAAGTTCAATGATGACAAATTGACTTATGGAAACGAAGCATTAAATGATCTGGTAACAAATAGACTGGAATCTGAAAAGATTGTAATTTTTAAAAATGAATTAATTCGCAAAGAAAACCCTATTTACAATCCATCTGATCATGCACTGTTTTTAAATGCTCATTTCTATTCACCTTCAAAAATGCTCTTTGGTTTTAGGATTGATACTTTTACTATAAACATTATAGTGCTTTGGATTTTTTCGCTTGGCCTCTATCTTCTTTTGTACGTTGACGCTCTTAAAAAACTACTTAATTATCTAAATTCTTTTCGCGAAAAGACACAAAAAAAGCCAACTGAATAAGCTGGCTCTTTTCAAAGACTAATTTATTTTACATCAACATACCACCACAAACATTAATTGTTTGTCCAGTGATATATGCCGACATGTCAGACCCAAGAAAAACAGTTAGATCAGCAACATCTTTTGGTTGACCACCACGTTTCAAAGGAATTGCATTCCTCCATTCCTCAACAACTTTTTGATCTAAGACCTCGGTCATCTCCGTTTCAATGAATCCAGGTGCAATGGCATTGCAACGAATATTGCGTGATCCTAATTCTGCAGCCACAGATTTTGTAAATCCAATTAATCCAGCTTTTGATGCTGCATAATTCGATTGACCAGCATTTCCTTTTACACCTACAACAGAAGACATATTGATAATTGAACCTTTTCGCGCTTTCAACATTGGACGTTGAACCGCTTTTGTCAGATTAAATGCTGATTTTAAATTCGTATTGATCACTTCATCCCATTGTTCTTCAGTCATCCTCATTAACAATGTATCCCGCGTTATGCCTGCATTATTTACAAGAACATCAATTGTTCCAAACTCCGCAACTACATCATCTACCAATTTTTGAGCATCGCCAAATTTAGACGCATCACTTTTGAATCCCTTCGCAACACCTCCACCTGCAGAAAGTTCGTTTTCAAGCGCTCTAGCTTTCTCATCAGATGATAGATAAGTAAATGCTACTTTGGCACCTTGTTTAACGCATTCTTCAGCTATCGATTTGCCGATTCCTCTTGAAGCTCCAGTAATAAGAACAACTTTATCCTCTAGTAATCCCATGTTTTGTATTTTTCTCAAAGATAAAAAAAGCAAGTGGAAAGCATTCATTTGGCTTAAAAAGAATCCAACTTAAACCTGTTAATATTCTTAAAATTAGACTATTGTATTTCCTATAAAAAGTATTTGGTTTTATTGTTCCAATTCAAATTTCCTTCTACATTTGAATAGGTTTAGTTGTAAAAGGTAGGTTAGGTTAGTTTGAAAGGAGCAGCATCGTCTTGCTCCTTTCGACATTTAAAGCAACCCTTAATTGAAAAAATCCCAGGTGATACCAAGGCGAAATTGAGCAGACGGAATTGGATACCCTCTAACTTGTTGTAGATTTCTATCAGACCAGAAATAATTTAAATTTTCTACACGAAGAAAAAACTTAAACTCATCAATTTGAAAACCCGTAAAGAAATGAAGTGCGCTTGTATATTCAGAAGTAACATCAGGATTATTTAAGTCAAATGCAGCAACCTGTGAATAATACCCTATTCGCTGGAAAGACGATAGGTAAGCAACATCAACACCCGTGTAAGCCTTCATTTTTTTTGCTTTAAACAGATTGCCTTTCAAGTAAATACGACCAAAAAGTTGGTGAACCGGAATAATCGTCAAACTTTCTGGAAAAATAGAATAATTATAGTTGAAATGAATATTTAGAACACCGAAAGATGCCGCCGTTATCAATCCAATTTGAGCAAATGAAACAGATTGAAGCGAATCGTTTCTCCACATCGTATCAACAAACCAATAATTGTTTTTTAGCTGTGTAAATCCAAACCTTCCAGAAATTGAAAATTTACTGCGCTCATAACCGACAGCTATTTTCTGATTGCTTCTGCCCTGCCGTTCAAAATTATTTCCAATTGAAAAATAATTATTCCCCTGAGCATAACGTTGATAGTAATCGGGTAATAATGACGACAGATTTGAACTTATTGATAACCGGAAATCTCCTTTTCGAAAACCAAAGTCAAATTTATTAGACCACTCATTTTGAGCTCCAATTAGATTATAATTCAAACTTTGATTTAATTTGAAAAACCTGCCAGTATAAGAAATATCACTTTTTAAATCCAACTCGACAGTATCATTAAAACGGCCTAAATTTTGAAAATTCCAATATGAAATCAAAGGCTGTGCTTTAAGAAGTATTCGCTTTCCTGAATAAAATAAACCAGCTCCATTTGCAACCTCGGACCATTGATGCTGATCATAGGTGTTAAGCGTGTCATAATTTAAAACTGAATATATTCCGTACAAAGTATCTTGTTCTGAATACCTAAACTTTTTGATCTTTAAGTGATGATTTGTAAATAGTCCGAATGCTTTTGTCGAATCTTTTAAAAGATCAATATAATTTGTCAACTCTATCCGTGAACGTTGCGTTTTAGTTTCGGCTAAAGATTTATTTACTGGAAGGAATTGTAAGTCGAATAATTCAGGTAGTGTATCAACTTGTAATCCTCCATTTTGACTAACCCGTGAAGATTCATAAGAAGATTTTAGGTCAAATGAATACACTTTACCAAACTTATTCAGCTGAACCTGAACATTGTTGTGATCAAAATCTGAATTTCGAAGAAAACCATTAGACGTATTTTTTTCATAAAAAACATTTAACATAAGTTTCTTACGATACACCTGCTGAAATTCTGCCTGCACATATTGCATGCCTTTTGAACCAAAGGAATAGGCGAACCCAAGATGAGGCAATCCAGAAAATTGAAGTTTCTTCCATTCACCAAATGAAAAAAACTGCTGTCCCCCAGCATTTTTCATAAAAAAGTCGGTGTCAAAAGAATTTGCTCTAGTGTTCCAACCTCCTCCCGCCAATGTAGACGTATTTTGTCCGGTAATCAAGTCGATGGAATCGATACTTCCTCCAATTCTGTGCGCATGAGTCAATGTATCTACCTCACCGAAAAGAAAGTGCTGTTGCGACCAAGAATGGTTGGAAAGACAAATTAAAATTATGTACACTATTCTACGCACAGAAAAAACCTTGATATACAAAAAAAGGGGCTTAAGCCCCTGAATTCATTTATTGCAAAACTGATTACAGTTTATTAATTGACATTTGAAGACCTGACTTCAAGTTTGCAGCTTTGTTCTTGTGAATTACATTGTTCTTAGCCAATTTATCCAACATTGCTGCTACTGAAGGCAACAACTCAGCCGCCTCTTTTTTATCAGATAGAGATCTTAATTTTCTCACAGCATTACGAGCTGATTTGTGCTGGTACTTGTTACGAAGTCTTTTCGTATCGTTCGATCTGATTCTTTTTTGTGCTGACTTATGGTTCGCCATCTTTTCTAATTTAAATTTTTAACTTTTGCAGCCCATAGGAGAATCGAACTCCTGTTTCCAGGATGAAAACCTGGCGTCCTAACCACTAGACGAATGGGCCAAATAACTTTGGCAGCCCATAGGAGAATCGAACTCCTGTTTCCAGGATGAAAACCTGGCGTCCTAACCACTAGACGAATGGGCCTTATTTCAATTCCCCAATATTTTGGGAGTGCAAATATATTGTCTATTTCTTGAATGACAAAGGATAGTAACGTTTTTTTTAAAAAATTTCGTTATCCTCGGTTTTCATTTTGAAACCCATCCTTTTACCCGTTTGTATCTGAAGATTATTGCTAATCAACTGAGCCTCTCCGACGGTCAACTCGGCGACATAGTTGTATGGTGGGACTAGCAAATCAAATTCTATAGCAAAAACAAATGAAAGTTGAACAATCATCTTCACAGCCTCTTGCGTCAAAACCATGTTTTCAACGTCTCGAAAGAGGTACCCTAATTGACCTTTCCCCTCAATCATGAAATGCCCTTCCTTGTTGACAAAAATGCGTGCAATTAAATACCCTTCGTCTTGAGTCCTATTTTGTAAATACGATTGAGCAAGGAAATTATAGATATAAATTACGCCAAAGAAGCCTCTTGAATCGTCTTCCTTAAAATAGTGGGTTCCCCAAAGCGGATTATCATCTGGCAATCTAAAGACATTGTTGTGCTGGTGAAATATCAATAAATCGCTCCCTACATAAGCATGCTTTTCAAAGTCTCCTATTGCTTTGCTAAACAATCGAATACGAGGATCTGAAACATGTTCCTTTAAAGATTCCAACTCCTCTTTAATAGTTGCCTTGAACATTTTAAAAACCTCGGTAACATCTTCTGCAATATCTTGCTTCAATGCTGCCTTGTTCAACAAGAGGTCCAAAATGGCCTGCCTATTTTCTTCAATTTTCTTTTTTCCGGCCATTTCAATTCAATTAATAGGCTTTCGCAAATACTACTCTTTTAGACGAAGGCTTACCTGTAACCATACAAAATCCCGGCTCATCCTCTCTGTCTAACTCAATACAGCGAATAGTTGCTTGGGTTTCTTCTTTAATTTTCGATTCAGTTTCTTTCGTTCCGTCCCAATGAGCCAAAAAGAACCCACCATTTTCAATGTCCTTTTTAAACTCTTCGTAGGAATCAATTTCTTTCATACTTGCAGCTCTAAAGGCTTTCGCTCTTGCCAAAAGAGCAGACTGAATATCCGAAAGCAATTTCTCAATTATAAGATCCACATTTTCGAAATCAACTACCTCCTTTGTTTTTGTATCTCGACGAGCCAATTCAACTTTGCCATTTTCCAAATCCCTTGGTCCCATTGCCAAACGAATAGGAACTCCTTTTGCTTCATATTCAGCAAATTTCCATCCCGGACGTTTATTGTCATCATTGTCGAACTTAAAGGAAATACCTTTTGATTTTAATTGCAGTCCTAATTCAGTGAACTTTGCAGTAATTAAAGCCAATTCCTCATCTGTTCTGTGTATAGGTACCGCGACAACCTGAATTGGCGCCAGAGCAGGTGGAAGAACCAATCCTTCATCATCTGAATGAGTCATGATTAACGCTCCCATCAACCTTGTTGACACGCCCCAAGACGTTGCCCATACATACTCCAATTTACCTTCTTTATCTGCGTATTTCACATCAAAAGCCTTGGCAAAGTTTTGGCCAAGAAAATGGGATGTACCGGCCTGAAGTGCTTTTCCATCCTGCATCAATGCTTCGATACATAAGGTGTCTTCTGCACCTGCAAAACGTTCACTTTCTGTTTTTCGACCTTTGATCACCGGCATTGCCATATAATTCTCAGCAAAATCAGCATAAACATTCAACATCAATTCTGCCTCCTCAATAGCCTCAGCTTTAGTAGCATGTGCAGTATGACCCTCCTGCCAAAGAAACTCAGCAGTTCTTAAGAACAAACGCGTTCTCATCTCCCAGCGCACTACATTTGCCCACTGATTAATCAAAATAGGAAGGTCACGGTACGATTGAATCCAATTTTTATACGAGTTCCAAATAATCGTTTCAGAGGTTGGGCGAATAATCAACTCTTCCTCTAATTTAGCGGCCGGATCCACAATAACGCCACTTCCATCCTCAGCATTTTTCAATCTGTAGTGCGTTACAACAGCACATTCTTTCGCAAAACCTTCTATATGACTGGCTTCTTTCGACAAGTATGACTTAGGTATAAACAAAGGGAAATAAGCATTCGAATGACCTGTTTCCTTAAATTTTGCATCGAGGATGTCCTTCATTTTTTCCCAAATAGCGTAACCATAAGGTTTAATTATCATACACCCTCTCACATCGGAATGCTCGGCAAGATCTGCTCTGTAAACCAATTCATTGTACCATTTCGAATAATCTTCTTCTCGTGTTGTGTATTTCTGCGCCATGTCTTGCTAATTCCTATTAAGGCAGCAAATTTAGCAATTTCATGTGAGCTAGAAATGATTGAAACGCCTCAAAATTCAACATAAAAGAATACATTTTTTTTGTCAATAACCTGAAGTTCGGCTCAATTATACTGATTGCTTTACTGCTTCCGAAAATGAAACCTTGTATATTTTGCTATTTACCCAAGCTGTAATATTGAAATATTCTAATACAACACGTTCATTTGGATCATTGAGTAACTCGTCAAGTTCATCCTTTAAATTTTCCAAGATGATTATTCGTTCTGTATTCTGAACTCCTTTTGATAATTTACGAATGTGTTTAATACAAACATTTTCCACTTCAAATTTTCGTTCTTGCTTGTTTAAGTAGCGATTTGTAGACTTAATGCTGTATTCTAAGAAATCATAATTTTCAAGCTCCAAATGTAAAACCAAATTAAAAAGTCTGGAAAAACCATAAATATCTTGTCGCAAATTCTGTTCATTATCATTCAAAACCATATTTATATAAGCCAGCGCACGTTTGAACTGTCCTGAACCAAAATAACTATATGCCTTGTTGTATGTAAACAAAATCTCTTGTTCTTTACTAACCTTATCCCCAAATTCTTCCTGGTATTTTTCAATTTCAGGTATTAGCTCAATACATTTATCAAACTCACCCTTCGCATGAAGCAACATTAATTCAAGATTGTAAGAACTTGTAAATACGCGCACCCGAATATCCATAGAATCAAATCCTTTTTTACTCTCTAGCGCTCTTAAATCAGAAATCAAGGCTTCAGCCTTTTCAAAATCACCACTATCAATATAGCAGCGAAGTAAATGGGCAAGCGTCATAACATACCGCTGTCCAGAATCAGCTTTAATTTCTGGATTCTTATCCAAAATTTCCCTCGTTTTATTAAAAAATTGGTAGCTATCCTGGTAATTTCTATTCGTCGCAGCACAAAGTCCTTTGATGTAATAACAAATAGATGAAGCCCTAGTCGATATTGCAGTATTCTTTCCTTTGATTAAATGATAGTCGGCTATACTCTCTACAACCTCTCGTTCTTCATTCGTTCGCGTGAAACCACCACTTCGAAAAATAAGATTGATTTTAGAATAAATCACCTGATATTCAGCTAAGTTGCGGAGTTTAGCAATAACCACTTCCTCTTCTTCTACTAGCTCATCAAGATTTCGATTGAATTCTCCAGACTCATATGCCTCTTCCAAAAGTCGCTTTTCCCAGGAAAGCAACTCGTACCAATAATAAAACTTCTCATGGTCCTTAGCAAGTTGCTTGGCGCGTGATACAAACTTCTCACACTCTTTGTAAAGTGCCTTATTGTATAATATTTCTACATTTTTAATTTCTTGCTTTAGCATACTGCTCACAGACTGCTCACTGTAGTATGATCTCAAGCTTTTTAAAATCAATTTATACAAATGATTTTTTTCCGAAGGCAAGTGCTTTACAAAAGTTTCACCTTTAAAAGCTTCCTTCAACTCTTCCTCATCGTATTTGTTTTTAGCTTCGATAAAATCAAAGATCTTTAAGTAATTCTTATCCCCAGACTGCAAAGAGGATGATAGTTTAAAAAAACGTTTCTCTGATTTACTCAGAGATTTTATCAGTTTATACAACTCTGTTGACGGCTTCATAGTATTTCTTAAATCTTGGGCAAATTAAAAATTATGTTTCAAATAATCGCTATCAAAGCTAAAAGAATATTTTCAACGCTAAACCTCTATAGTACGAGGTAATATGAACGAAATTATTGATTTCCTATTTTAAAAAGGACGTGTTAGGAATAACAGAAAAGCCCTGGTTTCCCAGAGCCTTCCAAACAAACAACAACAAACTAAAAAAACCTCGCATTACCTGTTTAGTGCAGGTGGACAAACCAATTAACGGAGGATGACTTTTTTACCTGATGAAATAATTTGATTTTCAGATAAAATATCTTTATTCATTTTAAGTAAAGATTCAATATTAATAGCTTCTTTTTGAGAAATAGAAATAAGTGTAGTTGCCTCTTTCAAAACCAGCACAGCTTTTGTTCTTGACCTGTTTCTTTTTGGCTGTAGATAAACTAAATCGCCTTCTTCTAAAAAATCCTTCTTTGAACCAAAATCATTGTATTTATAAAGTTGCCAAAGAGCAACATCGAATTCTTTAGAAATTCGGAAGTAGGTATCACCTTTTCGTGCAATGATGAATTTCACCTTATTTTCATGTGTACTAACAACATGCTTCGTCAACATCAGGTTATTTTTCGATGTTTGGGCAATATCCTGTGGTTTTAAATCGCTCTCCCCTAACTTATCTAATTCATCCAATTTCAATTCTTCAATAATCCCTATGAGCAATTCCGCATACTTCGGATTTGTTGCATACCCAGCTTCTTTTAAACCATTAGCCCACGACTTATAATCTCCTATTTCTAAAGAAAATAACTTACTGTACCTCCCCTTGTTTTTTAAAAATTCACTGTGATCAACATACGATTCCTCAGCACTGGTATAAACTCGAAAACATTCTCCTTTGGAATCATCATCCATGTACATTGTCGCTCCATCCCAGTCATGGCATTTAATACCAAAATGATTGTTTGCCTTTCGAGCCAATTCAGAATTACCATTCCCAGATTCAAGAATACCTTGCGCCATTGTGATACTCGCAGGAATCTTATATTGTATCATCTGGTGAATAGCCGTATTCTTCCATTGCTCGAAGTACTCTCGCTTACTTAGCTGTTTTTCAATAGAAGAGATTCCTAAAAATGAAATCCCAACAAAGATGGAAGTGAATACTATTTTCATTTTTTTGTGTCGTTGTTATTGCTTAATACGATAGTTATTAACATAGGTTACATTTTTGTTAATAAGTCATTTTTTCTTGTTGATATCGGAGTTTATTGAATATAAATGTCATTTCGTCATTTTTATTCAGGTTTAAATGTCATTTTTTCCGAAAATCATTAACTCAAACGAATTGGTGCTCAATTTGAAAAGATTTGATCGTCATAAATACACCATTATGGATATTCAAAAATTTACACTAAAATCCCAGGAAGCACTTTCACAAGCACAGTCAATTGCTTCATCCAACGGAAATCAATCAATTGAAACGGGACATTTGTTGAAAGCGCTTTTCGTAAACGACAAAGAAGTAATTCCATTTTTGTTAGGCAAACTGCATGTCAATCAACATATTCTAGAACAAGCATTGGATCGCATCCTTCAAACATATTCTAAAGTTGAAGGAGGGGAGATATACCTCTCCCAGGGCCTGAACCGAATATTGCAAAACGCTCAAAATGAATTGAAAAATTTTGGAGACGACTATATTTCAGTTGAACTCCTACTCTATTCTCTCATTGATACTTCAGATAATATTGGTTCATTATTAAAAGACAATAAAATCACAAAAAACACCTTAAAATCAGCCATAATGGACCTACGAAAAGGAGGAAAAGTTACTTCACATAGTCAAGAAGGAACCTACCAATCACTTGAAAAATTTGCAAAAAACTTAAATGAACTTGCGCGTTTAGGAAAGTTAGACCCAGTAATTGGGCGAGACGACGAAATCAGAAGAGTATTGCAGATTTTAACTCGTAGAACAAAAAATAATCCAATATTAATAGGTGAACCAGGAGTTGGGAAAACTGCGATTGCAGAAGGCTTAGCACATCGAATCATCGAAGGTGATGTTCCTGAAAACTTAAAATCAAAAATAGTCTATTCATTAGACATGGGAGCATTGATAGCCGGAGCAAAATACAAAGGAGAATTCGAAGAAAGATTAAAGTCCGTTGTAAAAGAAGTAATCAATGCAGAAGGTGAAATAATCCTGTTTATTGATGAAATTCATACGCTTGTTGGTGCAGGAGGTGGTAGCGAAGGCGCAATGGATGCCGCAAACATTTTAAAACCAGCACTTGCAAGAGGAGAATTACGAGCAGTTGGGGCTACTACACTGAATGAATATCAAAAATATTTTGAAAAAGATAAAGCACTTGTAAGACGATTTCAAACCGTCATGGTTGATGAACCAAGTACTGAGGATGCAATTTCAATTCTTCGAGGCATTAAAGAAAAATACGAGAATCACCACAAGGTTTTAATCAAAGATGCGGCAATCATTTCAGCGGTTGAACTATCTCAGCGCTACATTACTGATCGTCACCTGCCAGACAAAGCAATTGACCTAATCGACGAAGCAGCATCCAAACTTCGAATGGAAATCAATTCAAAACCCGAAGAACTTGATGAAATCGAGCGAAAAATCATGCAGTTTGAAATTGAAAAAGAAGCGATCAAACGTGAAAACGACAAGAAGAAACTTGAGAACATCGAACGAGAACTCGCGAATTTAACGGAACAAAGAGATGCTTTTCGAGCAAAATGGCAAGCAGAAAGAAATGTTGTGGACGCTATACAAAACTCAAAAGAAGCAATCGAACAATTAAAACTTGAAGCTGATCAAGCTGAAAGATCTGGTGATTATGGTAAGGTTGCAGAGATACGCTATGGAAAAATCAAGGAAACTGAGTTAAAATTGGAGGAGTTAAAAACCCAACTTTTAGATATGCAGTCGCGATCAAAAATGATCAAAGAAGAGGTTGACACTGAAGAAATTGCGGAAGTAGTTTCTAAATGGACTGGCATTCCGGTAAGTAAAATGATTGAAAGCGAAATATCTAAACTTCTGCGCCTAGAAGACGAATTAAGAAAACGAGTAGTTGGACAAGAAGAGGCCATAACGGCATTGTCGGATGCAGTTCGTCGCTCGAGAGCCGGACTTCAAGATGCAAGAAAACCAATTGGGTCCTTTATATTTCTGGGAACAACCGGGGTTGGTAAAACAGAATTAGCAAAAGCATTGGCCGAATACTTATTCAATGACGAGAACGCTATGACGCGCATTGACATGAGTGAATACCAAGAGAAGCATTCTGTTTCTAGGCTGGTTGGCGCCCCTCCGGGATACGTTGGATACGATGAAGGAGGTCAATTAACAGAAGCAGTGAGAAGAAAACCCTATTCAATAATACTATTGGATGAAATTGAAAAAGCACATCCGGATGTATTTAACATTTTATTACAAGTACTGGATGACGGTCGTCTAACTGATAACAAAGGCCGCCTCGTAAACTTTAAGAACACCATTATAATTATGACATCTAATTTAGGTTCGACGCTGATACATGAGCGCTTTGACAATGTCAAACCTGCAGAATTTGAATTAGCCGCTGAAAGAGCCAAAGTTGATGTCATAGAATTGCTTCGTCAAACGATCAGACCTGAATTTTTAAATAGAATTGACGAAACCATTCTTTTCTTACCACTCACAAAAGAAAATGTGAAGGAGATTGTTGCCATACAAATCGATTCACTTAAAAAGAAACTTAAGGCACAGGAAATTGATTTATTTGTAACAAATGATGCATTTGATTTTATAGCAGAAACAGGATACGATCCCTTTTTTGGTGCAAGACCAGTCAAACGAGTTATCCAGAAATTGGTACTGAATGAATTATCCAAGGCACTGCTTAGCAGCACTGTGGATAAAAGCAAAAAAGTAGTGATGGATATTTTTGATGGTAAGATCGTATTTCGAAAACCCGTTCTTGCAACTGAGGAATAATTTGCTATATGAAAAAACAAAAAAGGGAAGTAAAACTTCCCTTTTTAATACCTAACCGGATTATTCATGAAACCACTCTAC
>JBIIQP010000187.1:0-4671 GCA_044341975.1 Crocinitomicaceae bacterium | reverse complement strand
AAAATGCGGGTGAAAATGGAATCCTGCATCTGCGCCGTAGTAATAAACTTCAGGTATTGCATTGTAACGAAAAACAGGAATACCATCTACAACAGAGTCCTGGGGTTGTAGCGAAATAAAATCACGAATATAATTGACATACGGATTCAAGATCAAGGAAAAATGTTCCAATTGCCACTCGGCCGTTACATCCAGCTGGGTGGCCTTTTCAGGAATCAAACCAAGGTCTCCGATCTCAAAACGAAGCGCCCCATGATGGAAGCCATTCGATAATAATTCGGTTAGATGCGGCGCTCTGAATCCGGTAGAAACAGATGTCCGCACGATCGCTTTGGAAGAATGCCATACCAACCCCAAAGCACCATTGAATCCTTGAAAATCAAATGATCGTTTCACAGAATCGGGCAGCACATCGATATGTCGGAGGTCGTAACGCACACCTGCCTGAAAATTGATCTTTTTCCCTGAAAACAAATAAGTACTGTACGCCCCATTATCAATGGTTCTCGAGTCCGGAATGAGCTGATCGGAAGCATTGGAGGCATTCGCATTGGTCTGAAACATTCCCATCACTCCAGAGATCCATTTTCCAGCAATCAAATTTCGGGTGTAACGCAAGTTGTACGATGTGTTTCGCAAGGTCATGCTCAAACTGGGGATCGTCACTTTTTCATCGTATTCGATCAAACGATTTTGAGTAAACGCTGCAAGCAAATAAAACTCACCACGCTTCAAGAACCATTTGTTGTCAAAACTCACATAGTGATTATTAAAAAACTGTGCAGGCAAAGTATAATACCTTTTTTGGTCAGTCACTTGAAAATCCTGAAAAGTAACTAAGGAGTCATGGGTATGACCCGGAATTCCCGTTATGGTCCGGTTATAGGTGTATCTCAAATTGTGTAATCCTTTTCCTGACGTGTAAGAGATCACTCCCCTAGCCACTTCTTCATTGAAGCGCGAGTTCTCGGCGTATTTTCCGCTTGGCAACCTGAAATCTGCATGATTTGCAAGGCTCCCCCCTACCATATAGCGCCATTTGGTACCCGATTGTCTCAATGCCATCCGTACAACTCCTCCCATAGTAGCAGATTGCACTAAAACTTGTCCTTGTCCTTCAATTGAATTCACTGCTGCAGGAGGCAGATCACTATAATGAATTACGCCACCTAGGGCATCAGCACCGTATTGTAACGAAGCTGGACCTTTGATTACCTCCACGGAACCTATTCCCAGTTCTGCCATACCCATGCCATGATCACCTCCCCATTGTTGAGCTTCGATGCGCATCCCATTCATAAGGCTCACGACACGCATGCCCTGCAGCCCACGTATGACAGGCTTGGAAATCCCTAATCCCAGTCCGGACTGATATACCCCAGGTATTTTAGCAATAAGTTCCCCCATCGTGGTAGAAGGAACATCATTCAACGCACTTACTTTCCGGGTTTCAATGTGAAAAGCATTCTGGTTGCGCGACTGAACCGCCAATCCTGAAACGGTTACTTCCTGAAGATCGAGGTGCTGTGCTTGTAACTTAATTGCTATCACCGAATCTTTTGAACCGATCTGAATCAATTTGGATTGATAACCCGATGCAATGATCTTCATGGTTATGGATAGACGCTGGATTGAAAGAAACGTAAATTCGCCTTTTGATGTGGTATACGCTACTTGGTCACTTTCCAAAAGCATCACTTGTGCATCTTGAATAGCGAATCCGGTGAGTGAATCGCGGACAACGCCAGATAAAGAGCGCTGTCCAAAAGTTACGCTCATCGAGAATAGAGTAAACAACACAAAAAGTAATTTCACCTTCATTTGGCTAAATGCAATTCTGTTGCAAATATAAATAAAACTTTGTTGCATTAATAAATTACTTTTATTTTTGTTTTAATGACCAAATTAACCAGAAACACAATAGCTAGACAGCGTATTCTTGAACTGATACATTCACATGGATCAGCTATCTCACATGCGCTGCTTCAAGAAAAACTGGAAGGTACGTGTGATCGGGTTACCACGTATCGCGTGTTAGAACGATTAGTGAATGAGTCTCTAATACACCGAATAGTGAACATTAACGGCGTAGTCAATTATGCAGCATGTAAAATCTGTGAGCACTCTGAAAAACACGTCCATCAACACATTCATTTTAGTTGTGTTTCCTGCGGTAAAGTTCAATGCATTACGGAAAATCCCATTACCATCCAACTACCTAAAAACTTCAAAGCAACTGAATATCAACTAACGATTGCCGGAAATTGTCCGGAGTGTATTTAATTACACAATGAGTTAAATAATCGTTACCAAGATTCATCTAAGTATGGGTAATTTTTTTTCGTATCAAATATTCATGGGAAAAGGATCCGTGAACAAATGTTCTTTATTAAACAATAAGATTTCTTGATCATTCAATAAGCAATTCTCCAAATCGCCCGTCATCTTCTCCTTATCTATGTCTTGTCCAATAAATACTAGTTCGTTCATTCGATCACCCCATTTTTTATCCCATCGACACTCAATAAAGTCCTTGTTTTCAACAAATGAAGCGTAGTTGATTCTTTCTTCAAATGTCATACTGACCCACCATACCCCTGCCCTTTCGAGGCGAGAAGACCCTCCTGCTTGACTAAAATTTATGGCATCATCAGGCCTTGAAGCCAGCCAAAATAGCCCTTTAGCCCTAATTACACCGCTTGGGTACTCTACATTTAAATAATTCCAAAAACGCTCTGGATGAAATGGCTTTTGATTTCGAAAAACAAACGATGTGATACCATATTGCTCCGTTTCGGGTGTATGGACTCCTCCTTCCAATTCAAGTTGCCAGCCCGCTGAACTTTCAGCTTCCTCAAAATTGAAAGATTTAGTATTCAAAATTTCGTTAGTAGCAACTTTTCCGAAAGTTGAAGAAATAATTTTTGCTCCGGGATTTAGTTTTTGAATGGCTGCTCTCAATAATTCAACGGTTGACTTATCAACCAAATCAGTCTTATTCAAAATAATTACGTTGGCAAATTCGATTTGGTCGGTAAGTAGGTTTACAATTGTTCGATTATCTCCATCCATGTTGGTTAAATTTCGATCGATCAATAATTCATGTGATCCAAAATCTTCGAAAAAGTTATAACAATCTACTACCGTAACCATTGTATCTATGTAACTAAATCTGGACAGATCAATTTCACCATCTTCACTGACAAAACTAAATGTCTGTGCAACTGGAACCGGCTCACTAATACCTGTACTTTCAATAAGCAAATAGTCAAATCTGCCCTCTTTTGCCAATTTCTCCACTTCTATCATTAAGTCTTCACGCAGTGTACAGCAGATGCAACCATTACTCATCTCAACAAGTTTTTCCTCCGTTCGAGAAAGTACGTTTTGCTCACTAACCAATCTGGCATCTACATTTACTTCACTCATATCGTTAACAATTACTGCAACTTTTAAACCTTCTTTGTTGTGTAATATATGATTGAGTAAAGTCGTTTTCCCTGCGCCTAAAAACCCGCTTAAAACCGTTACTGGCAATTTTTCTAATACGTTCTTCATATTATTTCAAAATATTTAGTTGATGTAAAATTCTATTTTGGTGATTGATTAACATTACTTATAGTCGTTGATAAATTTGGTTGAAGTGAACCAGAGGTTCTTTGAACTAAAATCACTAGGTTTCATCCATTGAGCGAAAAGAGAAATAAAAAGGAATAAAAAGACACTAATGTTCATGTTCGCCCTTAAAAGAAAATTTGATGCTTAGCAAATGACCAACAATAAGTAAAAATGCAAACAAATACTCTAAAAGATTACCAAAAGTGTAATCATCTAGAAACATAATTGTAACTAAAAATCCAACAAAGGAAAGCCATAAGAATACCGAAATGGAAACGATCTCATTTCTTTGAGTTGACTTATATACGGATCCAAAGGAAATAATAAGAAATACATAATCAACTATGGGACTTTTAAAAATTGTTGCCCAAAATCCAGCAATAATCGGAAGTGATATACAATGAATCAGACAAATCAAAGAACTAGAAATACCAAGCAGATCTGCCTTTTTGATTTTGCTACTAGAAATCATCTTTTATTTTAATTTCAGATAATAAATTACTTTGTCTAAAAAGCATTTTCAACCGAATAAATACCGGCTTCGATAGCTGTTATGATTTCCAAAATTATTGATTTTTATTTAATGCAACCTTGTTGCGTTTAAAAAAAATAAACCTAAAAAATGTAACAATCTAATAATAAGTCGATTAATTCGAAGCTGACGAAGTTTCTAAATGTTTTATCTTAGTCTAACAAAAATTCATTTAGAGAGCCTTGAAAGTATTATTTAGAATTATTCTAAAATACCACTTTTTTGGTATTGTCCGGATTCAATCTTCATCCTTTCTTTGCACCATCAAAACTTTAGTTGGATGAAACTATTTTTAACCCTCATAGGTACAGTCATTACCAGTTTACTATTTGCTCAAAAAGATTCAATTAAAAACCTGAAAAAAGTTGATGTTTTTCAGCTCAAAGATAAAAACGATCATGGAAGTCTAAAAGAATTGGAAGGCACAATCATCTTTGCAACTAAGAAGAATGATGTGATCCGACCAGGAGAATCCGATGCTGATCTTTCAACAAATTCAACACGCCAATTATTTCAAAAGG
>JBIIQP010000186.1:0-4686 GCA_044341975.1 Crocinitomicaceae bacterium | reverse complement strand
GACTAATGCTCAGGAAAAGTCGCAAACTTGATTGTCGAACTAGTTCACCTCAACTTCTCTGGTTCTTCAGTAATGTCTAAATTAACTTCAATTATTTAATGATGCTAATCTAATAGCTTGCCGAAGGATTATTTGATTCATTTTTACCCTTAGCGCAGATTTAGGGAAGTCGAAGGCTGATAATTTACCACGAAGCGTCTGCCTGTAGCTAAAAAACATTGAATAACACCATGAAACAACATTTAAACACAGCAATTATCGCTCTTGCGGTAATAATTTCAGGTTACCTCTTGGCTAAAGGGTATAAAGATCGTTCCAAAACTTCGCAATCAATAAGTGTGACGGGGTCAGGAGAAGAAAATTTTGTAAGTGATCTTATTGTCTGGCGAGCAACATTTTCAAAGAAAAATCTTGAATTAAAGCAGGCCTATGCTGAATTGAACAGCAACCAGAAAGAGATTAAAAAATACTTGATTAAAAAAGGAGTGAAAATGGATGAAATCATTTTTGAAGCAGTGGATATTCAAAAAGATTTTTACTACGACTACGATCAAAATGGCGCGTTAAGAAATACCATTTTCAATGGGTATAATTTGACTCAGAATTTAAAAGTCCAATCTAAAAATGTAGACTTGATTGAGAATATTTCGAGAGAGGTAACTGAATTAATTGACGCCGGTGTAGAACTAAATTCATTTGCGCCCGAATATTATTATACAAAATTGGCACAGTTGAAGATTAAAATGATCGAATCGGCAACAAAAGATGCTAAAAATAGAGCTGAGAAAATTGCCCTAAATGCAGGTGGAGGACTGGGAACGCTGAAAAGTGCTGAAATGGGCGTTTTTCAAATAACTGGTGAAAATTCATCTGAGGATTATACCTGGGGTGGAAATTTTAACACTTCTTCAAAAAAGAAAACAGCCAATATTACTATTCGTCTCAAATACGATATAGATTGATATTTTTAAATTCAGATTTCTAGTGTAACTTTGCAGAGATTTGGGATGATTTCTCTCCTGTTTGAAATGAGGAAAGGATGGTCGCTCTCCGTGATGAGCGACATTCAAATTTCAACAATTTTAATATGAATGCAACAATGGAGAAATTGACATCAGATGAGTTGATGCAATTGGAAGACAAGCACGGCGCTCACAATTATCATCCACTTCCTGTCGTATTAGCAAAAGGAGATGGCGTTTTTGTTTGGGATGTAGAGGGAAAACGCTATTATGATTTTCTTTCTGCTTATTCAGCAGTAAATCAGGGACATTGCCATCCAAAAATTATTTCGGCATTAACGGAGCAAGCACAAACTTTAACGCTAACATCGAGAGCATTTTACAATGACTCACTTGGTGTATACGAAAAATACATCACTGAATATTTTGGTTTCGACAAGGTATTGCCGATGAATACCGGTGCAGAAGCGGTGGAAACGGCAATTAAATTGTGCCGCAAATGGGCGTATGAGAAAAAAGGAATCCATGAAAATGATGCAAAAATCATCGTTTGTGAAGGGAATTTTCACGGTAGAACAACTACAATCATTTCCTTTTCAAATGATCCAGATGCAAACAAAAACTTCGGGCCATATACTCCAGGATTCATTCGCATTCCGTATGATGATATAGCTGCTCTTGAGTACGCATTACAAACTGAAAATATTGCTGGATTCTTGGTTGAACCAATTCAAGGAGAGGCAGGGGTTTACGTTCCGAATGAAGATTTTTTAGCAAATGCACGCGCTTTGTGCACAAAGTACAATGCACTTTTTATTGCTGATGAAGTACAGACTGGAATTGCTCGAACAGGTAGCTTATTAGCGGTGTGTGGAAATTGTTCATGCGAAAGCAAGTGCGAGAAACAGTCAACGTATTCTCAGCCTGACATTTTGATTCTTGGTAAAGCATTGTCTGGGGGTGTTTATCCAGTGTCAGCAGTTTTAGCAAACGACGAAGTGATGATGGTTATTAAACCTGGTCAACATGGCTCTACGTTTGGAGGTAATCCATTAGCAGCGAAAGTAGCTGTTGCAGCTTTAGAAGTTGTTGAAGATGAGCAATTATCCTTGAATGCACGTAAATTGGGAGAATTGTTCCGAAGAGAGATGCAACGAATCATTGATTCATCTGATTTAATTGTAAAAGTACGTGGTAAGGGCTTGTTAAATGCTATAATTGTGAATGACACACCAGATAGTAAAACGGCGTGGAATCTATGCATGCAATTGAAAGAAAATGGTTTGCTTGCGAAGCCAACACATGGAAATATCATTCGTTTTGCTCCACCTTTGGTAATGAATGAAGAGCAGTTAATGGAATGTGTACATATTATTGAAAAAACGATTCGCGAATTCAAATAGATTGAAATAAATCGAAATAGTCTGAAGGCTCGTTTTCTTGTGGAACGGGCCTTTTTATTTCAATTGCACATCACAATCAATCTTGAGACCAGCCTTGAAGTGTTGGTTTGAGAAAAACAATGGATCTCTGGAAATTTCTGCAGAATACAGTAATCCTGATTTTGGTAATGGATCGAGTAGTAGGGTTTGGTTGTCTCTGCAGTTCTTCTTCACAAATTGAATTCGATTGTCGTATGTGAAAGCATATTCACTCGTGATGTATGATTGGCCATAAAGTAGAATTCCGAAAACAACCGTTGCAGCAAAAAGTGCAATTGGAAATTCAACAATGACAAATTTCCGGAGCTTTTGTAATTTATTACCTAATAAATAACTGACTGCGGCACTGTAAAAAAGTGTTAACAGATTTACGAAAAACAAGGTTCTAAAGGCTCCCACATCTTGCGTTTTATAGGTAATTGACCATTGAAATAAAAAGATTAAAAGACAATAAATGAATGAAAGAAGTACGATTTTTTTCCAAATATTTTTTACTGATTTATCCTCTTTTGGCTTAGAGTTAATTAAGAGCAATGGTGAACAAAAAATCAAGCATAAAAGCAGAGAGAATGGAACCCTTTTTAAAAGTATAATCCCTGTCATTTTAATATTTAAAATGAAACTTTCCACTAATCCGATTTCTTTGAAAAATGAGGATCTATGGACATTTCCTTCTGCCATGAAAAGGATACTAAAAGCAATTAAACAAGTGGAAAATGCCAATAGTATTTTTATTAGAAACGTTCTCTTATCATAAAACTTAATCAAATTATAAAAGGCTGCTATTCCCAGCGTAATTAGTATTACCAAGGTAATTAAGGACAATGGACCGCAACTCCCACCAATGTAAATGAATGGAATAGTGGTGAAAATATGAGAACGAATAGATTTACTGGTAGATAGTAATCCTGAAATTCCTAAAAGTAAAAAAGCATTGCTCCATAAATAGGTTGACGTTGAACACAACCAAAACCATAATTCACCTATTCGAAAGGTAGACAGGAAAAGAATGCTGACTGCAAAGAGCGCAACATTCAAATTCAATTTTTTTCTTGAAAAAAAATCTTTGCCAACCCAATTATTAAAAACGAGAAAAGAATTAAGTTTCCTTAGGAAGAGATACATCGATGCAGTTATTAAACTGAAACTAATGATGCCAAACAATAACAATCCAATACCCGTTTTTTCATGAATCCATAGGAAAAGATGGGTGATGAAGACAGAAGCCCAACGTGGGCTCCACGAATTATATTCAAAAGCTATACCACCGAAAACGCCATATTTGTGAACGTTATCAAGAAAATGAAAGTCATCCGTAGCAGGTCGATTGTTGACGCACAAAACGACAAACAAGAGGCAAAACAATATATTGCTGACAATTAATAATCTTTCAAATCCGATTTTGTTCACTTTTATATTTTAATTTGATTGTTCGTGCCGAGTTAAAGTTAAAAGGTTTATTCAATCCCAAACAGTTGTCGTTACTCGAAATCATTTTTCAGCTAAAATTCTACAAATCTCGGCACATTGTTTACACGCTTCAGCGCACTCTTTGCAAGAGTCATGATGTGCTGCATGTTTTTGACATTCCATTGAACATAGGTCACAAACCATTGCGCATAATTTGTGTAACTCTTTTGCAAATTGAGAGCCTCTTGCTTCAAATCTAGCGCAAAGTGCACATATGTCTGCACAATCGTGGCAAAGCAACACACATTCTTTATTTCCGGAGTGAAGACAATCGATAATACATCTTTCGCAAGTTATGACGCATTTCAAACAAGCATCGATACAATTTTGACTTTCTTTCATGATTATTTTATTCGTGTTTCAGCAAAGTTGTTTGAAAACAAAAAAAGCGAGATTACTTAGCATCAATGGTAGAATTGATTCTTCTCATTGTTAATTCACTTAATAGTAACATATTCCTAATAGGGTTGGAAATGTCCTTTTCATTATATTTGCTCCTTACTATTTAACACGACTTAAACAAAATCAACTTGGCAAAGCAGATTAAATTTGGAACAGATGGTTGGAGAGCAATTATCGCAGAGGATTTCACAGTAGACAATGTAGCGCGCGTCGCCTTTGCAACAGGTGAATGGTTGAAAAAGAACTATGACAAACCAAGTGTAGTGGTCGGTCACGATTGCCGTTTTGCTGGAGAATTATTCATGGAGACAACCGTGAAGGTTTTACTTTCTCAAGGAATCCATGTTCGTATGTCGAGAGGTTTTGTTTCCACTCCGATGATTTCGTTAGCAGCAAATCAATTCAATTGT
>JBIIQP010000047.1:0-16132 GCA_044341975.1 Crocinitomicaceae bacterium | reverse complement strand
AGGGAAGTAAAAGCGCATCATATTCTCTTAACAATTCTGGCAATTGATTAATATCTACCGTTTCATGAATTACTGCTTTTATCTCACTTGAATGGCAAGTAACATTTCCAATAACATGAACATCTATTCCATTTTCAATTAAATAATTAATCAAACCTATATTTATTTTTAGACTATCAAGTTGACCATAATAAACAACTTTCTCTATTTTGTATTCCATTTCTTCTTTAGAAATTTCGGAAAAAAGATCAAAATCAACAGCAGGTTCTATAAGAAAAATATTATTGGTTTTAGAACAATGTTTACTATACAAAAAGTCACAATCTACAACCATATAGTCGGACTGTACAATAAGTTCATCTTCAATCTTCGTTGTATCTTTAGGCATTTCTGTAAATGCTTCAAAGTTTGACACACAATCGTAAATGGTCACTTGGGGCTTCATTTTTTTAATCAAACTCGATGTGGTTGATGTTGGTGCGTACCAAATTACTTTTGTACTTTGGGATTTTATAAGGCACTTAGATATTTTCCGATTCAACAAAGGAATAAATAAGGAGTTATTTAAAAACCTAAAAAACTTATTTGTTGAGGGAAATACGATTGGACTTAAAATATTGAAGTTTTCATTAAAAGAATCTGTTTTCTTTGATTGATTGGAAAAGAGATTTCTCTTTATTCTATTTATAATTCTGGGTATATCTTTTATTCCAGGATTTCTTTTTGCTGCACTTTCAACAAAAAGAACATTATAACCTCTTTTGCATAGATTTTCAGCCAAAAACTGATGTCTTTGTTTTAAAAAATTCCATTCTATATTCGCGAGTATTACAATATTTTCCATACTTATTAAAATTCTTGCTTGAAAACTTTACGTTTAATTTTTTTTAGTTTTACTTTGAACACATCAAAAAAACGAACCCTACGAACAATAGGATAATTGATAACATCCTTAATAAATTCAGCTACAAAAGAAGACGCATTTCCATTTGAAGTAGTACCTATGTGTCTGGTTAAGTAGGTTTTTATTTTATCTTGAACTCTGATGGTATTATGATTTTGGCTTATTTGTTTAAGAGCAGAAATTAATTGATTAACGTTTTCTGCATAGAATAAACATATATTGTCAGCTTCAAAATCATATATTAGTTTTTCATTGTGTGGATTAAAATAAATAACATACCTTCCGAGGCACAAAGCTTCGTGAATTAGCGAACTAAACCTCGTAATTAAAACTCCTGTATTCTCTAGTTCGAAATGAATGTTTGAGGCATTAGTTCTTTTTACATTATAGTCCGAAAGATCACTTCTATCCTGAGGATGTTGTACTATTGAATAGTTTAAATGTAGTTTTGCGCATGAGTTCAAGACATCCTTTATCCACTCATCTCTTTCATTCTCATGAATCCCATAAGTAAAGTTTACATTTATCAACACATTTTCAATTTTTTCAACTTCCTGTAATCTGAGATTTTCGTATCGTGGATTACCTATTACTGCCATGATCCTTCCCTCTATATTAATGCCTTTTAATGTAACTATACCTTGAAAAATTGGAAAACTGCAATGAAGCATCCTCTTTATTTTTTTATTAAAATCAATAACCGATTCTTGAATACAAATTGTATTTTTAGATTTCAATAAAAAGCTCATGTTTAATTGCTGTTCTAGAGGACCCCAATCATTGCAGAGAATTAACGTGTTAAAATTTTTTATTTTACCATACGTTAAATCACTAAAATGATTTACCTTATCATGCTTCAATATTGCCCCAGCATTGATTGAATTCTTAGCTCTAGTGTAAACACTATATTTTAAACTTGTTTTCGAAAGAACATCCCGATAGATAAATACATGGGAATCATTTGAAGCAAAAAACAACAACTTCTCTCCGCCTTTGGTCCTTGTGGGATTTGATTCAAATATCTCAACACAATATTTTTGTGTAAGCTCAGGATATAGAATATGAAAAGGTTTAAATATCGTTTCTTCAATCCATATCTTTTCAAAATTTATAACGCTATCAATTCCCTTGTAAGAAATTAAACCATCCGAGAACCAAAATCCGCAACCTTTACTTTTATTCAATGCATTTATTACGAATTGAACGTTTGATTTGAAAAAATAAATCTCCACTATTATGAAATCGTTTTAATAATCTTACATGGATTCCCCACTACAACACTGTTTGGGGGAATACTCTTGACAACGACAGTTCCCGCGCCTATCACGCAATTATCACCAATCAAAATATCTCCTATTATCGATACATTAGCACCTATATTGACATTATTTCCAATAACAGGACTTTTATTGTTAGACCCATTATTTCCAATTGTTGTACAGTGCCTTAAAATACAATTTTCACCTATTATAACTTCTGGATTCAAAACTAAAGATTGTCCATGCCAAAGCGAAGTATTTTTACCAATTCTGGCACCAAGCGAAAGTTCAATCCCAAAGATCCATTCGATAATAAGTTTGTATAAAATTACTACCCAAAAGAAAATATAAAATATAAAATATTTATGTCTAACGAAATATGCTAACCTGTAAAAAACCATTACAAGCCTACCTTTAGAATTCCCGTTATTTGCTTTCCAATCCTGAAAAATATTATAAGTCATTGGATTGATTTAATAAATTCGTTCGCGATTCTAATTCTGTTTTTTTTGTATAAAAAACCCGGAAGAAAAGTATACCAGTGAGGATAAACCAAAACAAATGAAATGACAATCTGTGCGTAAGATTTGCCTCTGCTCCACCAACCAAGAAAAAATAAAGTATAAAAGCAAGAAAAATAGCCAAATTCTTATCTTGGTGACGCCTGTATAATGAATTAATCATATTTAAAATTAAAAATACTAATAAAAATAATAAGACAAGACCAACATAACCACTATCGAGAATAGTTTGAAAAACAATGTTATGTGTTGTGAGTAAATCATAATTTTGAGATTGGCTAAATATTTTATCAAAATCTTTGGATACACCTGCCGCCTTTTGCCCGTACTCACCATATCCAAAAATATGCTCCTTTTTCATTTCTTTTAATTCAATCCAACTTGAAATCCAAATGTACAATCTATTGTTCCCAGTTTCGATATCGTTATCACTTCTCGATAATACGCTAAAAACTTCTGATCGCAAAAGAAAAGATGCACCAATTAAAACAAAAGGCATTATGGTACTAAATAAAACTATCAATATTTTCGAAAAAAGAATTCTCCTTGAAACAATTAGTATTAAGGAAATAAATGCAGAAAAGACACTCCATATTAACGCAGACCTAGTATCAACATAAATAAAATTTAAAAGACAGATAAGGACCAAAAGAATTGAAAAGAATCTGTATTTTTTTGACTTCATTGTCAAAAGAGCAGTTAGGGACATTGTCAAAATCGCACCAACATATACCCCATAACCATTAATACCAACTGACAAAGGAGATCCTTTTCGTTCTATCTCGCTTTTAAAGAATGTGCTGGCTAAGACTGACTTACCAACACTAAAATCGTTTAGATTATTATAAAACGGATCAGCTCCTGTCACATATAAAATGGTTGAAATAAAAATAAACGAGCTAGGAATTATTATTATTCTAAAGTAAAATTTATCGTCAAAAATTAGCAACCCTTTATTGAAGTAACTAAAATAAAAAATCATACAACAAGCTACGTAGAGAATAAATTTGAGACTTTTTAGAACACCGTAGTAATCACTAACCATATAATTATTCGTTCTAAGAAAGGATAAAATGAAAATGAAAACAAGACCAAAATAAAGATAGTTCTTACCATCTGTAGTTATTGCTTTTTTAGCCTTTAAGAAGATTTTAAAACCAAAAAAAACAGGCATCACTAATAGAACTGGAAGAACCATTTTCATCAAGGAATCGACATTTGAAAAGTCGAAAGTTGTGATGACTAGAGTAAATATTATACCAAATAATACCCTCATCTGGAATTAATAAGTGTCGAATAAAAATTCAAATAAATAATAACAAATTAATATCACTGTCGGAAATAGAAATGCCTTTCTTTCAAACTCATAAAACTTTATGCCTAATGATGAATATGAATACTTGGCAGAATACCAAACATAAAAACTCAAATAACCAATAATCATTGAAATTGGAATTCCATAAACGCCCAAATATTGAATTAAAATAGTCAAAAAAACAAGATAAATCACTCCTGTTACACCATCTGCAATATGAGTAATAACATGATTTGTGGATAAATAAACTTGAGCATGCATTGCTCCAAAACGATGAATATAAAATGCTAACCCCATTAAAATCCACATTTTTTTATCCAAGATATTCTGTTCAGAACCCAATGTTGGTAAAATAAGTTCTATGCCAAAGCCCAGCAAAATGTACAAAACTACAAAGACCATATGACTAAGGAACATTCCTCTTTTGATAGTGCTTATCAATAATGGTAGTTCATTCTTAACCCTTAAGATTGCTAAAAATGGGATTTTACTATAAAAAGGTGCCATTGAAATATCGCGCACCTGATTTAGAATTCTCAAAGTGAGTAAATATGAAGCTACAGAAATACTATTTCCCATTTGAGCATAAACGATTCCGGTAAAATTAACAAGTCCCATGGACATAAGTACCGAAATCCCGCTTTTCCAGGAAGCAGGCCATATTTGACTAAAAAGTTCTTTATTAAACTTGGCTTCTTTGGAAATAGACTGATATAGTCCATTTTCAACTTTCCTACAAAGATACCAATCTCGGTAAGAAACAACTAGAACCCAGATTTGATTTGTAACGACTAAATTAATCAGTGATGGCGACACAATAAGAACAATTATACTCGATATAATTGAACCAATGGACGTTAAGGTTTCAACTCTTCGAACTGAAGCTATTTTGAACAACCCTTCAAGGAAATTTAGATAAATTTTTGAATAGAATGAAATAGTTGTGACAACAACAATGACAATCCAACAAATCCAGGCATTTATCGTATTGCCAGCAGAATCAATAGGTTTAATCAAAGCCCATGAACCGAATATTGCAGAAACGATAAACACAAGCAAAATTAGCCACAAATAAATGCGTTTCATAGTGCCCACAATTTGACTCAACAAGAGCCTATTAGGTTCTCCGATGTTCTCATTTAAGGAACTTTGTTGTGCATTAATAAATTTTCCTATTGAATTTGAACCACCATAGGCGTATGAAATAATTCTTGAAAATGTTTGCCTAAAACCAAAATCTATAACAGTTTGAAGTGAAATAATGGTCACAAAAAGATACCATAAAACAATTTCAGAGGCAGAAAATTGTTTCAACACAAGGGGTAGCACACCAAAAAGACTTAATGCTTTAGTTGAATAACTCAACCATGTCATTACAGTAGGTGAATGCCAAATACTCAATAACTTTTTTATATTCTTAATATTAATTTCTTTTTAATTGATTAATACTATTCAAAATGAGCAGACATCAAAAGTATCTACATAGTCTATACCTTCCTTGTTCAAAGAGAAATTATTATAACCAAAAAAAACAATTTCATTTGACTTTGCCGCCTCAAAATCATTATAACTATCACCAATTAGGCATGTTGTTTCACAATTATATTCGTTATCCCTCAAAAGATTTTTTACTAGTTCTGTTTTTGGGGTAGGTGAACCGTGAATGGATTTAAAATAGGTAGACAATTCTAAATGATCGCAAATTGTTCGAAGTTCTTTCTGATCTGAACCGGAAACAACGTGCATGTCATAGTTCATGTAATTATTACGAATAAAATTTACAGAATCAAGAATTAGCAAATCAGGATTAAGTAAATTATCTAGCATTACTTTTGAAAAACTATCTGCTAAAATTGTTATTTCTTCTTCAGAAATTGATTCTTTTCTAATTTCTTCAAAAAAGTATCTGAATTTGTGATATCTCGATAACCCTCCATTATTTCGATGATATGCCATTAACTCAGCTATCTGGTCTTTCGGATGGGCAGATAAAACAAGTTCGAATCCTTTATCTCGAATTGGCATTGAGTCCATGATAACTCCATCGAAATCCCAGAGAATTGTTTTATAGTTATTTAAACTTCTCATAAATTGCCTCCGCTATTAAAAAATCATCCTCCCAATCAACATCAATTGAATGAAGTTTATCCATCTCGAACAAAAATGGAGACCTTCCAACCCTATTGCCATTTTGAATGTAATTGTTTTTACTGGTCAAAAAAACTGCATGATTTATTTCATATAAAACTTCAAGATCTTGCGTTCTTGGCCATTGAATTTTAGTTGTGTTGTTGAAAACATTGCCAGAACTGTCTAGTAAGAAATTTTGAAATGGATGTACACCGATCAGTGAGTCATAACCATTTATCAATTGTTCTTGATAGGTTGAAATGGCCTCATCATATATTTTTTCATTGGCCATAGGTGTCGTTGTGTGGCCCCAAAGTATATGTTCTAAATCTGTAATGTTCGGAACATAATTAATTAAATCAGAAAGATTTGTAGAATCCAAACAGAGTGAATCTGGTCTCTCAATAATTCGTATTCTATTATCCTTGCCCACATAATCATTGGCAATTTCTAAACAAATTGGATCATTACTTGAAATAATTATATCAGCTATTTTTTTTGACTTAATCAATTGGGATAGTTTCAACTCAAAAAGCCCTCCTTTATAATCTGAGAACGGTCGGGTATTTTTATCTTTGACTCTACTACTTCCCTTTCGGGTAGGCAAGAAGAATGAAACTTCAATATTGTCATTCATGTATTTGAGAATATACAGATGATATGTTCAGGCTAGAATACAATGTTGGACACAATGAGACTAAATTTAAACCAGTAAATTCAATAAACTCGCTAAATAAAGTTTCATTTTCTTTTGTTAAAAGTCTATCTAATACGTTCAATTCAGAGCCAAAATATCCATCATAACCTGCAAGAAATATATTTTCTGGTTGAAGGTTTAAGCAAGTTTGAAGAGCTAAAGCGGTATGTGAATCGTTCAAAATATCAGTAAAAGATACTTTCTCCAATTCAAAGCATTTACCCTTAATTTGATCTGGCACATACGTTCCCATTTTTCTCGGAAATGGCGGTAAAACACATTTTCCGTGAAATTCAGAAATATCCTCAAATACTTTTTCCATTCTATACCCCTCATTTCCAACTAAACAGAAGTATTGTGGCACATCGAGATGAAGGAAATATTTCGCGTTCTTTGAGCTGGCATGAATGACAACTATATCTTCTGATTTTAAAATAAACTCTTCGATAGCTTTTGAATGAATTTGTGCTGAAGGACCTCCACCTATAATCAACACATTTTTGGCAGGATCGGTTTTTAAATTTGCAAATTTCTCATTGTCTTGTAATCCTTGTGATTGATTATTTAGGGCCCTAACGATAGAATTCAATGAATAGAAGCGAGCGGTCACCCAGTCCATGACATCCTTTTGAGGAAGGGAATTTGATCCCGAAATCATGTAAGGTAGATTTGTTCCCCATTCATGTTTTTTATGCAAATCCTCAAAGCCTTGAACTAATAGACCTAGGGCATTAAAATCCACCTCAACACCAAACTTTGACGACAACACTGTTAGCAGTAGTTCTGTTTTCAAATTGCCTGCACCTCTTCCCATACCGAGAACCGTAGAGTCTATCATTTCAACTCCATGTTCAACTGCAGTAAGTGAATTAATTAGAGCCAATTCAAGGTTGTTATGACCATGAAAACCGAGTTTAACATTTGTTTCACTCCTTACCAGTTCGATAGTTTCAACAACATCATTTGGATAAACTCCACCATAAGAGTCCACCATGTAGAAATAATCTGCAAGATCTCCAAGCTTGGATAAATTAGCAAGAAATGAGGGTGTTTCTTTCCATTTTGACATATACATCACATTGAAACCAACCTCAAAACTCATTTTTCTAAGTTCTTCAGCAAGTTTCAGAGCACGAACCAGATTCTCCGGTGCCAGAGCAATCCTTACCATATCGACAAGTCCGATGCATGGAGTTAGTAGTTTTTTGATCTCTTCACTTGCTACATCCTTTTCGTTCAGAATTATTACAATCTTCTTATTTGATTTCAATCGGATGTTCTCTAATTCAAAAATCGGCAAGTAAAAATATTTTCCCTGGTATTCACTTTGAGGATTGTTTCGATAGCCAACCTCCAAATAATCAACTGGAAGTGAATTTAAATTAGTTAAATAGGTTTCAACAGTGCTATTTTCAAAATCCCAATTCGTGTAATACCCGCCGTCTCGCAGTGTACAGTCTAATATTTTAAAGTTTGCTTTCATTCAATGTATTTAAAAAAGCGCAATCAAAGCTTTCTTTTGCATCATTAATAATTGTTTAAGGGCAGTCTAAAAAAAACCTGAATACTTCTACCCTCACTAATTTAACAACAAAGATAGAAAATGCCTGCAGAGAATGCCCTATTATCCCTGTGTAAATTAAAAATTTAATGGCTGATGAAAAATTCCTCGTTTCATTAGAACTAAATTTAATTTTATATATCTATTTTTACACAAACACTTTACATTTAACCACTTAAATAAAAATATCAATTCATGAAAAATTCACTATTAATCGCTTTTATTTCTGTTTGCACCGTTTCTTTTGGACAAGATAAAAAACTTTTTCTGGACCTGCATGCCGGCGCTCGACTTGGAGGATACCACGCTGATTCAAGCAAGTTAGCCCCGGGACTTCATGCTGATGCAGGACTTGGATATATGTTTAATAATGTTTGGGGTATTAAAGGATCGTTGGGTTTTGACCAATTTTCTTCTTCTGCAGATTTAGCTTCGGGTAGTGTTTCAGATAAATCTTCTATCATCAGAGCAAACGTTGAGCTTGTTGCTGACCTTGATGCAGACAGAGGTTTAACAGACAGAAAGTTTGATTGGATGTTTCACGCAGGTATTGGACTAGCTTCACAATTCAACAGTGCCTATAAAGAAAGTTTAACAGCAGCAGGAAAAAGTTTGAACGACCCATTGATCAAAGGAAACGACGATATGATCAGTTTCATATTTGGTCTAACGCCTCAATACAATATCAATGAATCATTAAAAATAGACATCGACCTATCAGCAGTTTTCTTGCCATTGAGTGATGGTTTTGTTGACAAAACAATTCAAACTAGCCGATACAAAGGAATGTATGTTCTTTTCAATCCATCAATTGGAATACATTACAAACTGTAAAATCTTACGATTAACTAATTTAAAGCGCGATTTTCGCGCTTTTTTTTTATCCTTTCCAATCAATTATTTGAACTTGATTTTTTGAATCATGTGAATAGTTGAGCTGTATTTCTCGAAGTAATTTTTCACAATATTCTTTTTTGATAGTTCTCTTCGGATAACATCCAATTATTTCTCTTGCTGGACTCATGCCTTGAATAGAAAGTATCCGCTTCAATAGGTCTTTTGTTTCTGATGCTAATGGATAATTCGCCGGAACAAGTGAATACCCGCCATTCAAATCCACCATTTTCATTAATATCTCCAAATTACCGCCTTCGTAATCCCATCTGCTCGTTTTTTCACCTTCCTTTATTTCGCAAAAACTAATCATTTGCGTCCGAAGACAATTCCCTTTATTCAAAAGCCAAGGTTGCATTTCACTTAATTCTTGCACCGAAATTGAATCATTCGAATAACTGGGTAAATAGGCAAAAATCTCTTCAGTAAATAAATGAATTGTTTGAAGTACAGGGTCGTGATGCGGTCCAGCAAACAATGCCAAGTCAATCTTCTTTTGTTCCAAGGCCTCAATCAATTCATGTGTTTTCATTTCTTCGATAGTCAATTGAATGGAAGGAAACTTACGTTGCCAAACTCCAAACATTTCCGGCACAAGATAAACCGCAATAGTTGGAATAATACCTATTCGAATGTGCTCTTTGTAAACACCATGCATTCTGTCTTTTAACAAGCCGATTTTTGAGTTTTCACTCAGGATATCTCGCAAAATTGGAATGAGTTGTGTTCCGAATTCAGTTAATTCCAATGGTATTCTAGAGCGATCAAAAATACTTGACCCAAGGTCATCCTCCGCCTTTTTTATTTGCATTGATAAAGTTGGTTGTGTCACAAAACAACGTTCACTTGCTTTTTGAAACTGACCAGTTTCCTCTAAGGCCAAAATATAGTGCATTTGTTGAATCGAAAGCATATAGATATTATTTATACCAAAATAGTAAATTTTGATAAAAACTATGGTGTACCAGTCTTAAATTTGTAAAATAAAACGAGCGTTAACAATTTATAGACATTATTTTGTGGTCAATCGAACCGAAAATCTATAATTTTGTTTCTCTTTTAGAAATCAAAAACCAATTAAAATAAAATGGGAGTATTAGTAGGAAAAAAAGCACCATCATTCAAGGCTGCTGCAGTTGTTAACGGCGGAGAAATCGTTAGCGACTTTTCATTGGATCAGTATTTAGGAAAGAATCATGTTCTTTTCTTCTTTTATCCAAAAGATTTCACATTCGTTTGTCCATCAGAACTGCACGCGTTTCAAGCGAAATTAGCAGAATTCGAGGCACGTGGCGTGAAGGTTGTTGCTTGTTCAACAGACACAGAAGAATCACACTGGGGATGGTTACAAGTTCCTAAAAACAAAGGTGGAATCGAAGGTGTGAAATACCCGATTGTTGCAGACACTTCAAAAACGATTTCAGAAGCGTTTGGGGTTTTGGCAGGTGAATATGAGTATGACATGGAAGGAAGCTTAACTGCTTCAGGACCAATGATTGCTTACAGAGGATTGTTTCTTATCAACAAAGAAGGAGTAGTAATGCATCAATTGGTAAATATGTTCCCACTTGGTAGAAATGTAGATGAAGCACTTCGTATGGTTGATGCTTTGCAATTCTTCGAAGAAAATGGTGAAGTTTGTCCAGCAAACTGGCACAAAGGAGATGAAGGAATGAAAGCGAACTTCGCAGGAGTAGCAGAATACCTTTCGGCACACTAAACGAAAGATTTAAACATAAATCATTTTGAAACCGCTCAATTTTGAGCGGTTTTTTTTATGCAATTTCAATGTAGTCCAAATCTTTTCCAAAGGTCTCTTTAAGACGGGTGATGCTGAATAAAGCAAGTCCGATGAATAACACTCCGACAAATAACGCAGCCCAACCATCGCTGATATTGTACGAAACAATTATACCAAACAATAGAGTTATCAAATTAACAGAGCCGCGCACAAAATTCGGAATTGTATTTGCAGCAGTTGAACGAATATTTGTACCGAATTGTTCTGCTGCAATTGTCACAAAAATCGCCCAATATCCTGTACCTGCTCCCAAAAGAAAACACATGAAGTAATAGGTTGAAAGGTCTGTATTTTTTAAGAAAAGTAAAAAATAAACTGATAGCAGAAAGGTGAAAAGTAGGTACAACATCACCACTTTTTTTCGACTCTTAAGCAATTGACTTAAAAGTCCAGAAAGCAAATCACCAACGGATAATCCTATGTATGCAAACATGACTGCCTGACCATTATCTACCCCCTGCACTCCCAACAACGGCCCGAAATTATCCTTCGAATTCATTATCAACAAACCAATCACATACCAAACAGGAATTCCGATTATGATACAATGAATGTATTTGATCCTGTTTTGTTTGTGACCAAAAATTAACTTTAAATTTCCACGTTGACCTTTGTGCTCTTCTTTCTGGTTCTTGAAAAAATTAGATTCGATGGTTCCAACACGCATGAGCAAAAGCAACAATCCCATCACTCCACCAACGATATAGGCAATTTGCCAATTTGCATAAAGAACTCCCGTTAAATTTTCAAATGCTTTTGCAATGCCCTGCCCATTCGAATTAACAGCATAGGCCACAACTCCACCCAGCGCACCAAACGTTACAATAACCATCGTGCCATAGCCTCGTTTTTCCTTAGACATCATTTCAGACACAAGCGTAATACCAGCTCCAAGCTCTCCCGCCAAACCAATTCCTGCAATTATTCGAACGACTGCATATGTGGGAACATCAGTCACAAAGGCATTGGCAATATTTGCTAGAGAATACAACAAAATTGACCCAAAGAGTACTTTCAAACGACCCTTTTTATCTCCTAAAACTCCCCAGAGAAGACCACCAAGTAACATTCCGAGCATTTGCATATTGAACAAAAACTTACCAGTGGCAGCTTTATCTGCATCCGTTGCTGTTGACATGATCTGATTCAGACTTTCAGCTTTCACAACACCAAAAAGCACTAAGTCATAAATATCAACGAAATAGCCCAATGCTGCCACCGTCAACAACAAAGCGATTTGAAAATTCTTCTTCCCTGAATACACGTTCTCCATGTAACGAAAATAATACTTTTCTGAAATTATGTTTCCTCACAAAATTCCATTTTGAATATTGTATCTTCGTAATCGTGAATCAGGATGAAATTTACATGCAACGCGCCATTGAACTTGCCCGATTGGGAGCAGGTTCTGTTGCGCCAAATCCTATGGTAGGTGCTGTAATTGTGCACAACGACCTAATTATAGGCGAAGGCTACCATCATAAATTTGGAGAACCGCATGCAGAAGTAAATGCTATAAACAGTGTTCAAGAAAATAACCTGCTTTCCTCCGCAACAATATATGTTACTCTGGAACCATGTTCACATCATGGAAAAACACCACCTTGCTGCGACTTGTTGATACGTCACCGCTTCAAACGTGTGGTTATCGGTTGTTTAGACACTCATGCTAAAGTCAATGGAAAAGGAGTAGACAAACTTCAAAAAGCAGGTGTTCATGTAGATATTGGCATTCTCGAAAATGCTTGCCGGGATTTAAATAAGCGATTTTTTACTTTTCACGAACGACAAAGACCGTATGTTATTCTCAAATGGGCTCAAACCAAAGATGGCTTTCTTGATAAACATCGACCTAACAATGAAAAAGGCATTCATTGGATCACTTCCTCCGAAACAAAGGTACTCGTTCACAAATGGAGATCAGAAGAACAAGCTATTTTGGTGGGAAGAAAAACTGTTCAAAATGATGACCCTTCTTTAACTGTGAGAGAATTAATTGGAAACAACCCCACTCGCGTGATTATTGACAGTCAACTAAAATTAAATCCTGACTTAAATATTTTCTCTGACGATGCGCCTACACTCATTTTCAATCGTATCAAGAACGAAATAAAAGGAACTATTGAATGGATAAAAATTACAGAAACAAATACGGAGAACATTCTGAATGAACTCTACAAAAGAAATGTTCTTTCTGTTTTTGTAGAAGGTGGAAGTCGCACTTTACAATATTTCATTTTTGGAAATGTTTGGGACGAAGCCCGTGTCATTGTGGGCAACACAAATTTTGGCGATGGCAAACGTGCACCTGTCATTAGTAAAGCGCCGTCAGAAAATTTCAAATTCGGTAATGACACCGTCTATATTTACTACAGAAAATGATTCCATTATTGCTCTCCATCGTTTCGTCGAGTTTCATCTTTGTGATTTTCAAACTATTCCCGAGATTCGGAATTAACACATTTCAGGCAATTGTATTTAATTATTTTACCGCTTTTTCATGTGGTGTCATTTTGTTCGGCAACGAATGGAAAGATCATAGCCTGAACGACGCTTCCTGGCCGATATATACCTTAATTTCAGGCGTATTATTCATCTCACTTTTCATTTTAATGGGTCTGAGCTCACAGAAAAATGGTGTTGCACTTACTTCCATCGCTGGTAAAATGAGCATGGCTGTTTCATTGATATTTATGATTTTTATCTATCGTGAAGAAGTATCATTCCTAAAAACATGCGGTATTCTTTTAGCATTTCTTGGGGTATTTTTAGTTTCCTTTTCTAAAAACAATAAAGATGCCTCTGGTTCAATGTGGATGCTTGTTATCCTTTTTATTGGCAGCGGATTGTTGGATTTTGTGTTAAACTACGTTCAGAAATTTCATTTAGAACAACTTACTCCTTCCCTATTTTCTGCATTCGGTTTTGGGATTGCTGGACTTATTGGGTCATTTGTTCTCGTTTATCAGCTCATTACTCAGAGAAGCGTTTTTCAATTTCGAAATGTATTAGCAGGCATTGCTCTTGGAATCCCAAATTATTTTTCAATTTTTCTAATGATGTTGTCCTATAAAACAACTGGCTGGACCGACTCCACTGTTCTGGCAATTATCAATGTTTCCGTAGTATTACTTTCTGCGGTAACAGGTTTCATTGCATTCAAAGAAAATGTAAATTCTCAAAAAATAATAGGACTTTTATCCGCCGTTTCAGCGATAATTATCCTCTATTTTGCAAGCAAATGAGCAACTTTTTTCAATCGCTTTTCCTTAAGTTTGCAGCATGAAAATTCATGTTTTAAATACTGGAAACTTCAAATTGGATGGAGGGGCAATGTTTGGTGTTGTTCCTAAAACCATTTGGCAAAAAACCAATCCTGCTGACAGCAACAACATGTGTGATTGGTCCATGAGGTGTCTACTCATAGAAAATGGAAAGCAGCTCATTCTTGTAGATGCAGGAATTGGGGATAAACAATCTGAAAAGTTCTTTTCACATTATCATCTTTCCGGAAATGATAGTCTCATAGGCAATTTGAATAAACTGGGTTTTTCACCGGAGGACGTAACTGATGTTTTTCTTACACACTTGCACTTTGATCATTGTGGCGGAGCTATTCAACACAATAAAGATCACAGCGGATTTGAACCTGTTTTTAAAAATGCTCACTACTGGAGCACTGAAAACCATTGGAAATGGGCAACAGAACCAAATGCCCGTGAAAAGGCATCTTTTCTGTCAGAAAATATTTTGCCAATTCAAGAAAGTGGACAATTGAAATTTATAGAACGAAAAGGCGATATGACCAAGAATGTTTTTGAAAATTTCGATGTTTTATTCGTGGACGGACACACCGAAAGTATGATGATCCCACATATTCATTACAAAAGCAAAACACTTGTTTTCATGGCCGATCTTTTACCAAGTGTCGGACACATTCCACTTCCATATGTTATGGGGTATGATACCAGACCATTGATTACGCTCGCCGAAAAAGGGAATTTCCTCCAAAAAGCAACGGATGAAAATCATGTCTTATTCTTTGAACATGACGCAGTCAATGAATTGTGTACACTTCAACATACAGAAAAAGGAATCAGACTTCATGAAACATATAATTTTGACGAACTGTTTTAAGATTATCAATTGAAATGGACAAGTACCTGTTAGAAATATTAAAAAAAGTCAATACGATAATTATCCCTGGACTTGGTGCACTGACCATCACTGATGCCACGAAAGGGGAAATCCTTTTTATGCCCTATCTCAAGTATGACGATGGCAAGTTAGCTGAACACATTGCTGAAAAAGAAAACATGTCGAAGAACGATGCGACGAATCTCATTTCAAAATATGTAAGGGAAATAGAAGCAAAACTAAATGTCGGCGAAAGTTATGACATGTATAAATTCGGTTCCTTTCAAAAAAACAATAAAGGAGAAATCGCATTTAAAAGTTGGAGCGATTTTCAAATCGAAAAAGCAGAGAAAGAAACAGAACAAATCGCTGCAATTACACCTCTAGAAATACATCCTGTGGCGAGTGAGAGTGACGTTCTTAATGAAAAAGATGTTGTTGTACAAGTAGCATCAAATGCCTCAGCTTATAGTACAGATGATCAATGGAACGACGATTTAGACCTTCCCCCAATCAATCATAAAATTGAACGACCAAAGCAACCCATTATTGAAAAAGCAATCGTTGACAAACCAAAACGAGGGAGGGGAATTGCTGTCATACTTACGCTTCTTGTACTTATAATCGGAGGCACTTTAACGTACTCATTGTTCTACAACTCTGTTGAGAAACCCGTTCGCAAATTGATTTCTAAAAAAGAATTGAAAACAACTAAAATCAATTCTTCAACAGAGAAAGTAAATCTTGAACAGGAAAAAATTGTAAGTCAACAACTAGAGCAAAAAAATGAAGAACCAGAAGAGGTTAACTTACCTTTAGAAAACGTGACATCTGAAATAGAAAACGCAACAACGGAAAGGAATACCTCAAACAATTATCACATCGTAATGGGAGCATTTAAAAATAAACAGAA
>JBIIQP010000046.1:0-16133 GCA_044341975.1 Crocinitomicaceae bacterium | reverse complement strand
ACACTAAAAAACACAAAGACTTACTGAAGGATCTTGTTGAACAATTTCGTGAAATGGGAGTTAGGAGTTCCATTTTTGTGGATACCAATTTGCACAACATTGAATATGCGGCACTAACAGGTGTTGATCGAATAGAGCTTTACACAGGGCCTTTTGCTGAGGAATTTACTGCGAATCCATCTGAAGCAATTGCTAATTATGTTTCTGCTGCTAATGCGGCCAATGAATTGGGTTTAGGCATTAATGCCGGACATGATTTAAGCCTGGAAAACCTTCGCTATTTTAAAGAACAAATTCCTTTTTTATTGGAAGTTTCAATTGGGCATGCATTAATTTCGGATGCGCTTTATTTAGGTTTGGAAAATACTATTCAGCGTTACAAACACCTATTGAGGTAAATCATCCCTCTTTGGAAGATGAATTGTCGTTTGAGGATAGGGGATCTTAATTTTATATTCCCGAAATAAACGATCTATCTCAAAACGAATATCAGATTTGTAGTTGTTGATATCCCAATTTTGATCCGCCCAAAAAATCAATTCTAACTCAAGGCCACTGTTTCCAAAATGAGCCAATCGAACATCTACAGGGTGTGTTTTTCGAACTTTGGGATGTCCTAAAGCTGCTTGTTTAAGCAATCTTGTTACCAATGTCGTGTCGGATCCATAATCTACAGTAACCATTATTCTGAAACGTGTTAATTCCGATCCATGGTTCCAGTTTTCGACGTAATCCTGTGTTAACTTGGTATTAGGGATAATCAATACATTTCCCTCGCGTGTCTCAATTTGTGTGGTGCGTATATTGATCTTTAAAATTTTAGCAATAATGCCCTCTGTCTTGCCACCATTTGAAATTTCAACAATATCACCAATCCGAATATTGCCTTCTGCTAAAAGAACAATGCCAGAGATGATATCCTTAAATACATCCTGAAGTCCCAATCCGATTCCTACCAATAGTGCTGCGGAACCAGTGAGAAAGATGGTTAGGTCAACTTCAAGAGCTTTTAAGCTGGTTACGATTGCGAAGACATTGATGATATAGCGGGCAAATTGAACATATATGTATTCTGTTCCCGTATCGAAATCTGGTCGTGAACGAAATTTTCGACTGATATAAAGTTTAACAAAGTTCAAGGACATTCTTGCACCGAAGAGGATAGCAACAACAACCAAAATATGATAGAAGCTTAGGGTGAAATTCTTGGATTCTATAAGATTGAAATTCAAGAAATCGCCAAAAGTGACCTTTTCATTATTAATGTTAAAGCTGAGGACAGCGATATACGTAGCGATCAGATAAACACTTTGACTTAGAAGCCTTAGCCAAGTAACTCTCCTTCCTTCAACGGAGATGTTTGCATTTTTTAGGTAAAGTTTTAGCGAACGATGAATGACCCGACGCAAAATCATCGCTACAAAAAAGATGATGCCTAGGATAAATATGTTCCATAGGCATACGTTATAGGGTCCGAGTTTAAAAAGTGTGTAACTCAACATAATTCTATCTCAAAATAATACGCCCAAGTTTTTCAGCAAAAATGATTTTGATTTTTTCATAGGCCATTTGTTCTGCCAAAAGATCCATTAATTCTGTATCTTCTAATTCATCTGCCTTTTCAAGTTGTTTTCGAATGAATATAATCTTTTCTTCAATTTTTGCTGACTTGAAACTATAAATGGCATTCATGACAAGCTCATTCATTCGATCGCCTTCTGAACGTGTAACGATGTTGTACTTACTGAACCATTTCGCACTCAATTCTTGGTCCTGACTTTCAATATCGGTTACAAAGACAACAATTGATTGATCTTCCATGCGCTTCAGATACGACGGTGAGTATAGCTCATTTTTATTTAATCCCTCAATCAACAGGGAATAAATTTTACCATACAATTGGTTGGAAAAAGTTAGTTCATCCTTGTCCAATTCATGATGTATCAATTCCAAAACCGTCGTTTCAACTTTGAGTGATTTGCCTTCCTCGTTCAGTTGATCGACATGAATTATTCGGGTACCGTAACGCACCATAATGCGAATCAAATCATATTCATTGAAATGCGTGGTTTCTTCTTGGTTTCCTGTAGTTGCCAAGTAAGTGGTGGCCTCTGGTTTGTCAACAGGTAGAGCTGCAATTTCAGGTTCTTGAAGCTGTTTCGCTACTGTGTTTTTCCTGAATTTAATGAGTTCATTAGATACAATTTGTTCGCTTATATCAAATTGGTTTGCAATGCTTTGAATGTAGACTGAGCGCGTTATTTGATCTGGAATCAGTGCGACAGATTGGACTACATCCCGAATCAATTCTGCCTTTTTAATAGGATCAGTTTCACCTCCCTTAAGTAGAATATCGGCTTTGAATGAGATGAAATCTTGTGTGTGCTCTTTGATGTAAAGTTCAAGTTCGGAAGATGTTGCTTTTTTTGAATAAGAGTCAGGGTCTTCTCCTTCAGGAAATAAAACCACCTTGACATTCATTCCTTCTTCTAAAATCAAGTCAATTCCTCTAAAAGAAGCTTTTATTCCGGCAGCATCACCATCGTAAAGAATCGTGATGTTTTGTGTGTAGCGACGGATAAGTTTTATTTGCTCTTTTGTCAGCGAGGTACCGGAAGAGGAAACTACATTTTGTATGCCAGCTTGATACATGCTGATAACGTCTGTGTAACCTTCACAAAGGAAGCAATTGTCATATTTTATAATATCACCTTTGGAATAGAAGAGACCATAAAGAATCTCACTTTTATTGTAGATGATACTCTCCGGGGAGTTGAAATATTTTGCAATTTTTTTGTCTGTAAAAAGGGTTCTACCACCGAAGCCCAAAACACGCCCCGTTACACTTTGAATAGGGAACATTACCCGGCCTCTGAAAAAATCAAATTGTCGTTCTTCCTTGGATTTCACCAGACCGACTTTTTCCAGGTATTCCAATTTGTAACCTTTACCCAAAGCTGCTTTCGTAAGGTCATCGCCGGTATTCAAGCAGTAACCTAGTTGAAACTTTTCAATGATATCTTTTCGAAAACCGCGTTCTTCGAAATAGGACAGTGCAATGGCTTTTCCTTCTTCCGTTTCATGCAGATTTTTAAAGAAATGGTCTTTCGCAAATTCATTAATGATGTACAGACTTTCCCTTTCACTGATTGCGGCTAATTGTTCAGCAGTTGCAGGTGCTTCTTCGGGAATTTGAATGCCATATTTATCAGCTAACCAGCGCAGTGCTTCTGGATAGGAGTAATGCTCTTTTTCCATTAAGAAAGACACGACTGTGCCGCCTTTGCTTGTCGAAAAACACTTGAAAATTTGCTTAGCGGGTGAAACAACAAATGATGGTGTTTTTTCATCCGTAAATGGACTAAGACCTTTGAGATTGGATCCTGCACGTTTCAAATTGACAAATTCACCAATAACCTCCTCTATGCGAGAAGTCTGCATGATTTCATCAATGATATGTGGGGGAATTTTTGACATTATTTTTCTGGGTAACCAAAATCAGTTTCAGAAATGAATTCTCCTTTTTCATTGTATGTTGACCAAATCCCAACTGTTTGGTCGTTGTGGTATTCGCCACGATAATGCAAAGCGCCATTTGGATGTTTTACAATTGAAAATCCTTCACGTAATCCATGCTCATAATTGGTTACAGACAATTCGTTTCCACCTTCTGAATAGAAAGTCCAAACACCATGACGTTTTTTATTCTCATCTTGTCCGCCCTTGTATTTTACTTGCTTTTTGCCAGGGTACCATTCGTGATAAATTCCATCCTTGACTTCAATTAGAACTTCCTCTTTCTCTTTTTTTGGTTTTTCATCACTTCCATCGGTGCATGATGCAGCGAAAAGCAAGACAACAAACAATAGTAGATTTTTCATTTTAAGTTTATTTTTCTCTTTGAGTCGTGTACTCTACAAGTCCAATGATTGAGCTTTTTGCTTGAGATTCTGGAAATTGAATCAACATATCTAGCGCTTGCTGTTTAATTTCCATCATTTTCTTGTGCGCATATTCGAGTCCACCGTGAAAGGTGACCAATTCAATTGCTCGATTGACGTATTTTTTGTCTTCGTTTTTATTTTTCACAATGTAAATGAGCTCTTTTCTCACTTCTTTGGGTGCAGAATTTAACGTGTAGATGAGTGGCAAGGTCATTTTTCGCTCACGAATATCAAGACCTGTCGGTTTACCTATTTTACCTGGCGTTCCATAATCGAATATGTCATCTTTTATTTGGAATGCCAAACCTACAAGTTCTCCGAAACGTTGCATGTGCAGTGCAATGTCTTCACGATCAGCAGATATTGCTCCAGCTTCACAGCACGTTGCAATCAGCGAGGCTGTTTTTTGTCGAATTACTTCAAAGTAAATCTCTTCTGTAATATCCAGTCTGCGGGCTTTTTCAATTTGAAGAAGTTCACCTTCACTCATTTCTCTAACTGCTCTCGCAACCACCTCAAGCAACCTTACATTCTTCTTTTCAATTGACAGTAATAAAACTTTAGATAGCATGTAGTCACCCACAAGCACCGCAATTTTGTTTTTCCAAAGTGCATTGAGTGAAAAGAATCCTCTTCGTTCATTAGCATCATCGACAACATCATCGTGCACAAGTGTTGCAGTGTGCAATAACTCAATTAGTGAGGCAGCATCGTATGCCTTATCGTTCATTTCTCCCAACATTTTTGTTGTGAGGAACACAAACATCGGGCGCATTTGCTTTCCTTTTCGACGAATAATGTAATGCGTGATTTTGTCTAGCAGGGGAACTTTTGATTGCATACTTTGTCTGAATCGTGCTTCGAATTCAGTCATTTCAGCAGAAATGGGGGCCATTATTTCCTCTACGGACATCATAACACAAATATAACGTTTCGCCCCCTTTTTACTAGGATAAAATTTGGATAATTATAGTTTAGTGTGGAGTGTGAAGAATGATTACTTCAAAACGCGCATTTCAGTTGTAATCGCTTTGTTTTTATTTGCAAGTTGACCGCATGCAGCATCGATATCTTTTCCTCTGCTTCGGCGCACATTTACGATTAAATTTTTTGACTCAATATAGGAAGCAAAGGCATCAACCCGCTGTTTGTCAGCTTGCTGAAATTCTCCATTGTCGATTGGATTGTATTCTATGATGTTGATTTTACAAGGCACACATTTCGCAAATTCAGCCAATTCCTGGGCATCTTCTAATTGGTCATTGAAATCTTTGAAAATGATGTATTCAAATGTAACGCGTGAAGCCGTTTTCTCATAGAAATAGCGCAAGGAATCAGCCAATTCTGCAAGATTATTCGTTTCATTGATCTCCATGATGTGACTGCGCTTTTTGTCATTCGCCGCATGCAAAGACAATGCTAGGTTAAATTTAACGGCATCATCACCAAGTTTTCTAATCATTTTTGCAATGCCAGCTGTTGAAACAGTGATTCTTCGTGGAGACATACCAAGACCTTCTTCGCCTGTAATTAATTCGATGGATCGAAGCACATTACGGTAATTGAGCAAAGGCTCTCCCATTCCCATGTATACAATATTGGTTAAGGGAGTGTTGTATCTGGTTTCAGCTTGATCTTTTAAATAGACTACTTGATCTACAATTTCTCCAGCGCTCAAGTTGCGCATTAATTTTAGTCTTCCAGTGGCACAAAAGGTGCAGGACAAGCTGCATCCCACTTGTGAAGAAATGCATGCTGTCGTTCGTGATGTAGTTGGAATTAGCACTCCTTCAACCACTTTGCCTTCTCCAACCGAAAAAGCACATTTGATTGTTTTATCCGAACTGATTTGTTGGTCGTCCAATTGAATGTGATCTATGAAATAATTTTCTTCAAGTTTATTTCTTAAATCTTTGCTGAGATTCGACATTTGTTCAAATGACGTTGCATCCTTCTTCCACAGCCATTCATAAACTTGTTTGGCACGAAAAGGTTTTTCATCAATATTTTGCAATGATGATAAGAGTTCTTCCAAAGAAAGATTTCGAATATTTTCCTTTTTAACCGTCATTCTGGCACAAAGGTAGAGAATAGAAAGGATATTTGGATTTAAATCAGGCGTATGTGTTTTGAATTCACAAGCAACGTTCGGCCGTTTTCCAATTGAACGAGGTAGTTTGATGCCTTTTGTTCAATGATGGCCACTTTGATTCCTTGAGCCAATTTGAAAGTGCTTTTCAAACCTTTGTCATTAAGAAAGACGGGTGCTTCACTTTTAGTAATGATAGCAAAATAGGATTTGTTCGACTGGTCATATGAAGCAAATGCACAGGCAATTGAGATGATGAGAAGAACGAGCATTCCTCCACCAAGCAGCAATAGCGGCCTCCTCCAACCAGTGTCTTTTTTTAAGACGTAAAACAAACAAAATGCAAATATTAGACTTAAAAAGAAAGCAAGATAGGCCCATGTATTGCTACCAACGGCAATTATTAATTGTTGCATACCACTTAAATGTGGTTGCCATGCATGATTTGATCCTAGTTTTTTGTAGCATAGTTCTAGGTTCATTATCACTTCATTGTCGAGTGGATGTTGCTTCAATACTTTTTCATAAGCCCATATAGCATCTCCGTATCGTCGGATGTGATAATAGCAGTTTCCTAAATTGTAATAAACTGCGCTATTTTCAGGATTCGATTCTGCTATTTTTTCGAACGAAAGGATTGCTTGTTGAAAGTGTTTTTCATTCGCTTTTTTAAGCGCACTGTCGAAATCATTTTGAGAATGGGCACCAAAAATTATAAAGAGCTGAATTATAAGTAGTATTCTAAGCATTACTTATCGATATTTTGACAAATCAATTTTGATGATGCTATTAAGTCGAGGTGATTATTTTCAACACTCCCTAATCCAAACCTTCCGGCATCGCACTTTTCAAACCATTGTTTTATTTCAATCTTTTTCGACTCAGACAGGTTTTTTTCATATAAAGTTTTCATGATCAATTGTCTGTTGATTGTTGCTTCAAGCGGGACATTCATTTTGATAGCTATCGATTGCAAAAATGCCTTCTCCAACATGGAATAAAAATCACCAAGTTCTTGATTTTCTAATTTTGATTCAGCGATTTCAAAGAGCAATTCTGTTTCCTTCTTGAATGTTTCTTTTTGTTGATTTTTAGATTTTTTATGTGCTATTTCGGGTTTCTTTCGCATCCATATTCCTCCAATTAGAGCAATTAAAATAGGTGCTGAAAGTCCAAACCAAAAAATACCTGACCCAATAATGAAATCATGGTTTTCTTCATCGTTATTGGCAGCGCGCAGTGGTGCTGGTTGATCAGAACTAACAGCGTTATTGATAGTCGAACCTCCCTTGGTTTGAGCGAGTTGAAAATTAGAATTCTTACCGACAATCAGTTCATCTTGTTCTGATGTGAGTTGAATGTATTTTTCACTTTGAGGATGGAAATAGGAAAGGGTTGTTGCAGGTAATTCGAGTTTGCCATGCTGCGTTACTTGAATATGGTAATCATATGTTACTTTGCCTTCAGCACCAAGAGCTCCGAATACAAAATCTTCTTTGATTTCGGGATCGCCATAGATTAAGAATCCTTGTGGCAAATTAAGTTTTGGTTCCAACAGATTTTGTAAGTTACCGTTTCCTGAAATTTCTAGGCTAAGTGTAAAAACATCTCCTTGCTTGAAATCATTATTGGAAAGCGATCTTTTTAATTTTAAGTTACCCACACCTCCTGTGAAATCTTTAGGCGCATTTCCGGGAAGTGCTTTGATTTCAATTACAGCAGATGATGATGTAAGCGGTAAACTTTCGAATCCCCTTAAAAGCAATAGTTTGAATGGTTCGATTGTGATTTTACCTTTGCCAATAGGGAAGACTACTTTTTTATCGTATTCGAATGTAAAATAAGTTGTTCGACGTATATTCTCTTCGTCAACCATTATTCGCTGATTGGATGCGCCGATGTCATGTTTGTCTAGCACATCTTCTAGCGTGTATTCTTGATAATTTTCAAGATGAGTTGGAGAAAAAAGCGAATAGACCTTTGCATTTAGAAGCAACGGTTCACCTTCATAGATAGATTGCTTAGAAGTTTCTATAATACCGAATGCAGGCTGGCGCAATTGTTTCGATGTGAACTCGTGATTGGCCACTGGGGGTGTATATTCCTTTTTTATTTGTACACTGGCAGTATTTGATTTATAAACTTTGTTTCCTTTTTTGATGTAGGCTGGACCAATCGTGAAATTTCCTGCTTTAGAAAGGGTGCCCGACTGTGAATGATAGAAATAGGTAATTACTTTACCAGTGTTGTAATCTATCTCTTGTTCCATTCCGCTCATGGTATTGTATCCACTGACATAAGCAGCAGGAAGATCAATGTCAACATCACCCTGAATATTTGCTTTCACTGTAATTGTAATTGCTTCACCAATTTCAGCTTCTTTTGGCTCAACTTCCAGGTAAACAAAGGGTTTTTGTGCCCATGATAAAAGAGATAAAAGACAAACAATATGTGCGAGTAAAAGTTTCATCACCAATCTTTGCCTGAATTAGAATTCGACGAGGCTTGTTTGTTTTTGTTTAATTTTCTTTTCGTAGTCGTTTCATCTTTCATTAGTTTGTCTAGCATCCTGTCAACAGCCCTCTGTGATAGCGATCCTTTATCATTTTTAGCGTCAGACTGTTTGGGGTCTTTGTTTTGATTTTGTTGATTCTTCTGTTGATTCTTTTCGTTTTTTTGCTGTTTATCCTTCTGTTTTGAATCGGGTTTCTGTTGCTTTTTCTTCCTTTCTGATTTTACTCTTCGAATAGCTTCTGACAGATTGTATTTTGTTTTTTTATCATTCGGATTTAAACGTAACGCTTGTTTGTAGGCGTCTACGGCACCTGAATAATTGCGACTTTTCATTCGGCTATTGCCAATATTGTAATGCTTTGATGCAGTCGTGTTTTTTGTTTTTGCAGAATTGAGAGATTTTTCAAATTCTTTTTCTGCCGCTTTAAATTCTCTTGATTTATAGTGTGCCTGAGCTAGTTCTTCCGAAAGGTCGATTTCTTTTGGTGCCTTTGAGATAGCTTTTCGATAATTTTCAACAGCTTCAGAAAATTGGCCTTTTTTATAGCATTTCCTTGCATCCATTAATGATTTCTTCCATTCTTGCGATTGTGCAAAGAATGAACCAATAAAAAAAATGAATGTCAAAAGAATTCTCATGCTTTTTCTGGTCTTTTTAATTTGTTTCCCAACATAAAATAAATGAGGAAACAAACAATCGAAATTCCAAGTGGTAATTGATACCTGTTTTCTTGAATTTCGAATTCCAAATCTCGTAATTTAGTTCGTTTCATATGGTTAATTTCTGTTAACATAACAGTAAGATCTGGAAAAGGGTTGGATGAAATTTGTGACAATCCATCGGCATCATTTGCGATACTTTCAATCAATTGAGGATTCATTTTAGAGATAATGAGTTGACCTCCTTCTGTTTCTTTGTAACCTATCTCTGGCCTCAATGGATCGATAGGGATAGGGCCTCCATTTTGACTTCCTAAACCAAGTACACATAGATGAATATTCTCTTCTTTTATTTTTTCAAGGGCTTCTTTTGGATATTCTTCATGATCTTCCCCATCTGTGACCAATAAAATCACTTTTGATGTTTTAGAAGGAGAGAACATCTGTGTAGCTGTCGAAAGGGCATCTGAAAAATTTGTTCCTTGTTTGGGAATTATCCCGGTCTCTATTTCCTCAATAAACATTTTTGCGGCGTCATAGTCGGTAGTCAATGGCAATTGAACAAAAGCATTTCCTGCGAATAGTGTAATTCCAATTTTTTCTCCTGAAAGTCTGTTAATCAGTTCGCTCATTGCTCTTTTTGCAACATCTAAACGGCTGACATCATTTGAAATATCTTTTGCATTCATTGAATTGGAAACATCAAGACAAAGCGCAATCTCCATGCTTCGAATTGTCCCAGAAACTTTTTTGTTGCCGAAAGAAGGCTGAGCCATTGCGATTATGAGAAAAACGAATCCATTTCGAAGAAAAAAGTAGTGTAAAAAAACCGTTAAATCTGAGACAGGTTGCAGAAGTAAAGGCAATAGTTGGGGTGGTAGAGTGTCATTTCTTTTGTTATGAGTTTTTATTTGAAAAATGAAGAAAACGATAAATGGGATTAACAAAAGCAACAACCATAGGTTATCGGCATTTTTAAATCGAAACTGCAAGCTATTCAAACTACCGACTGAATAGTCGAAAATGAAGTAGCAGCCCAAAGCAAACAAGGCGAAAATTAATTCCCACAGAAGTATTGCCAGCAATAAGCCGTATAATCTATAAGAGTATTTCAGCTTATAACTCATAACGAAAAAAACGACGTTTAATAATCCACGAAACAAGAATTAGCACCAATGCCCAATTTAAAAATGCTGCAGGTGTAGCTGGTGGTTCGGATGCAAATTTTCTTTTTAAAATTTTTCGTTTCTCCAATCGTTCGATTTCGGCATAAATAGAACGCAAACTATTTTCATCAGTCGCTCTGAAATACTGTCCATTAGCAATCTTTGCGATTTTAGTCAATGTCAACTCATCAATTTCTACGGGCGCAATTTCATAGCGAATACCAAATGGTGTGATGACGGGAGTTTGGGCCAATCCATTGGAACCGACACCAATTGTATATACGCGAACATTTTTCGCTTTTGCGAGCTGTGCGGCAGCGATTGGATCAATTTCTCCGGCGTTGTTACTTCCGTCTGTAAGGAGGATGACCACTTTAGATGGTAAACTGTCACTTCTTAATCTTGCTACAGCTGTTCCCAGACCAGTTCCGATTGCTGTTCCGCCCTCTATTTCTTCTGTTCCAATAAGATCAATTTGGTTTTTTAGTGCTTCATGATCAATCGTTGCAGGACAAGCCGTATAGGCTTCACCGGCATATGCAACAAGTCCGATTCGGTCTCCACGTCTTCCATCAATAAATTCTTTTGCTACCCGTTTTGCTGCTTCTAAACGATTGGGCTCAAAATCCATGGCGAGCATTGAAACAGAGACATCCATTGCGAGAATTATGTCAATTCCATTTTTAAATTCTTCATCGGTTGTATCTTGATTGTAAGAATGATAGGGTTTTGCCAAAGCAATAATCAAAAAGGAGATTGCCATTATATTCAAACATAAAAGAAATCGTCGTAGTGGTTTTACCCAAGGCGAATTGAGCAGATGCTGATCTTGGTCGATTCCGCTGTATTTCCAATCACCAGTTCTGGAAGTTTCTTTTTTAAATAAGATCCAACCTAACAAAGGAATGAACAGCAATAGCCAAAGCCACTCAGAGGCGTGGAAATCGTATTCCCAAAATCGTATGTTCCAGCTAGTCAACAAGGTCCGTTTCTATTGGGCTAGTTTGATAAATGACTTGGCGAGCAATGGCAGAAACTTTCAAGATATCATTTTCACTAGGTTTTGATTTGGCAAATTTCACCAGGTCTGACTCTTCCAATATTTGTTTAATTGCCACTAAAATGTCATCACTTAAACCTTTTTGCTTGAGCAGCAATAGTGCATCTTTTGTGGTCCGTTCTAAGAGCTGGATTTCAAAACGTGATGAGAGGTAGGAGCGAAGAATGAAAGACAATTCCACGAAGTGTTCTTTGAGTTGATTTTTTTCCCAGAGCTTTGATTTTTCTAAACCATCAATGGCCAGCAACGTTCTTTTTTTGAGGGATATTGCTCGAACTGGGGGAGTTGCAAAATTGTTTTTTCTTTTTCTTAAATAAAGGAAAATTGCAACTGAAATGAATAGAATAAGAATAGCAATCCAGCCGTTATTTTTTAAAAGTCCGATGATTGTTTCCTCGGGTAGTTTTGTAAAATGTTCTTCAATATCATAAATGTCCTTTCCTGAAACTGCAGCGATAAAATTGGAATGGATCGTTAAATCGGGAAAGTAAATGGTTGAGTCGTCTGATATTATTTTTGGACCTTTAATCAGGTAACTACCAGAATCCCAAATGGTAATTTTATATTTTCCAACCCAAAATTTTTGGTTCCCTTTCGTGTAAATCGTATCGTAAAAAGGTTGAACACATTCAATGTCGTTACTTTTTTGAACTGAAACGGATCCATTTTTATTGATTAAGTAGCTAGGAATTATTTGATTTTGTGCAAGAAATTGTGGTTTCTTAATGGAATTGCTTGTAAGTGTGTAGAATATAGTTGCCGTATCTCCTACATTTAAATTCTTTTTTGAAATTGATGCATCAACCTCTTGACTATAACTTGCTGTAGCAAACAATAAAAAGCTATGTATCAGTAGAAATCTCATCAACGATTTTTGAATAATGCAGTCAATGGTTGAATAATATCACGGTCTGTGAAACACGTGACATGTTCAATTCCCGAACGTTGGAAGTCTTTTTTGAGTGCTTCAGATTTCGCTTTAAAAATTTCTGCGAATTTTTCTCTTACTTTTTCATCATCACTGTTTACCCATGTCGTGGTGCTAGTTTCGGCGTTGAATAGCTGAACTAAGCCCATTTTAGGTAAATTCATTTCTGAATGATCTGCTAACTGAATAGCAAGCGTATCGTGTTTTTTGCGTGTTAATTTAAAAGCATCTAAGAAGTTGTTGGCATCATTGAAGTCGCTTAGAACAAATGTAATCGTTCTTTTTTTCTGTGTATTTCTATGGAATTCGAGACACGATTTGATTGAAGTGCCGCTATGCTTGGGTTTGAATTCGAGTAAATCATGAAGGATTCGCAATGCATGTTTTGACCCTTTTTCTGGAGCGATGTATTTTTCAATTTCTGATGAGAATAATATTGCGCCAACTTTATCATTGTTTGAAACAGCTGCAAATGCAAGTAAAGCAGCAATTTCAGAAGCTAACTCTCTTTTCGATTTGTCTTTGGTGCCAAAATTTTGAGACCCTGAAATGTCAATCAACAGCATGACTGTCATTTCTCTTTCTTCATCGAAGACTTTTACGTGCGGTGAATTGTAGCGAGCAGTTACATTCCAGTCGATTGTGCGCACTTCATCACCAATTTGGTAATCTCTGACTTCACTAAAAGCCATGCCTCTGCCTTTGAATGCCGAATGGTATTCTCCTGAAAAAATGTGTTTGGTTAAGCCTTTGGCTTTAATTTCCAAACGACGAATTTTTTTGATGAGGTCTTTTGTTTCCAAGGTTTTTTTAAGAATTAAGGGACTTCAACTCTGTCCACTATTTTCTTCAATACGTCAGCGACACTTACGTTTTCGGCTTCAGCTTCATAGGTCAGGCCTATTCGGTGTCCCATTACATCATTCGTAATTGCTCGAATATCATCCGGTGTAACGAATGCCCTGCCCTGAAGAAACGCATATGCTTTACCAGCTAGCGCTAGGTTGATGCTGGCTCGTGGTGAACAGCCAAAACCAATTAATGGTTGTAAAAACCCTAGGCCATAGCTCTCAGGTGTGCGTGTGGCATAAACCAGATCCACTATGTATTGCTCAACTTTTTCATCGAGATAGATTTCTCTAACCAATTCCCTTGCTCGAAGGATGTCATTCGATCCAATTACTTTATTGCATTGACCAATACCACCTTTTCGGACATTGGCTCTGATGATCATTTTTTCTTCCTCCTTGGTTGGGTATCCGAGCACCACTTTCAACATGAATCGATCTACTTGTGCTTCAGGCAATGGATACGTTCCTTCTTGTTCGATAGGGTTTTGCGTAGCTAGAACTAGAAATGGCAGAGGAAGCTGAAAGGTCTCTTCTCCAATAGTAATCTGTTTTTCTTGCATTGCCTCTAGTAAGGCACTTTGCACTTTGGCTGGTGCACGATTGATTTCATCCGCTAACACAAAGTTTGTAAAGACAGGACCTTTTTTAACGGTGAATTTCTCACTCTTTTGTTGGTAAATCATTGTTCCTGTGACATCTGCTGGAAGGAGGTCTGGCGTGAATTGTATGCGACTGAAATCGAGGTCAATTGCCTGCGCAAGTGTTTTAATTGCTAATGTTTTTGCAAGTCCGGGAACTCCTTCAAGTAAGACATGCCCATCCGCTAATAAAGCAATTAATAATCGATCAATCATATAGTCTTGACCAACAATAATTTTTGCCACTTCCTCACGAAGTTTCTGAATAATGATAGATTCTAGTTTAATCTTCTCACTCAATTGTCGCAGGGCTTCCGCTGAGTTGATTGGTTGATCCGTGTTTTCAGTCATATTTTAAGTGATCTATTGAGACAAAGGTTATAACAATCGCCGCTAAACCCTTGATTTTGCTGTTAAATATTGTTAACATTGCCTATTCATTAGTATGGCAAAAGAAGCAACAGAAGAAAGAAAATGTAAGGAATGTGGTCAAAAACTTTTGGGACGAAGGGATCAGAAGTTTTGTTCGGATTATTGTAGGAATACTCACAACAATAGAATGAACGAGGATACTACAACTTACATGCGCAGGATAAACAACATTCTCCGCAAAAACAGACGAATATTATCAACGTTAAATCCGAATGGTAAAATAACCGTTGATGGAATTACGCTTGCCGAGGAAGGTTTTAATTTTCATTATTTTACCAATATTTATCGGACTCAAAAAGGATCCAAGTATTTTTTCTGCTACGACCAGGGGTATATCAAGTTAGACAATGACCAATATATGTTGGTACATAAGCAAGATTATGTGAGGTAGGCGGTAAACAAAAAACAAAAAGCCGCAAAATATTGCTATTCTGCGACTTTTCGTTTAACCACTATTACTACTTGCTTTTTGTAAAACAGACTAAAAGCTGTTTTGTTCTAAGAATGTTTATTTTTTTAATTTTTTTTGATGAATTGGATTTCAGCGGACAATTTCACTTCGTCACCTACAACAATATTTCCCGCTTCAGTAACTGCGCTCCATGTTAAACCGAAATCACTGCGCTTGATCTTTCCTGAAATTGAAAAACCTGCTTTTGTTTGACCATAAGGATCAACTGCAATTCCACCTAATTCTGCTTGAAATTCAACATTTTTTGTGACATCACGAATCGTTAAATCACCAGTGATTGTGTATTGGTGGTCTGATTTTTTTGCCACTCCTGTGCTGTTGAAAGATAAAAGTGGGAAACTTTGTGCACCAAAGAAATCATCAGATTTCAAATGACCATCTCTGTCTGATACTCCTGTGTTTATTGAATCAATTTCAGCACTGAAGGTAAATTTACCGTTTGTAAAATCATCTCCATTTGATTCCGCACTTGCTGTGAATCGCTCGAAATTTCCACTTACATTGGTAATCATCATGTGCTTCACCTTAAAACCGATTTCACTGTGCATATTGTCTGCATTCCAAGTTGTTGTCATTGTCTTCTTTTTAAAATTATTTAAGCAAAAGTAAATCAACCAAATTGTCAACTCGTTGACATAGGTTAAGAGATTTCAAGAAGTTTTTATGAGGCTATTTCAACAGTTGCTTCTTCATCCTGCTTAATGATTCTGGATGAATGCCCAAGTAGGAGGCAATTTGGTGTTGAGGAACAAGTTGCTCAATACCCGGCGATCTTTCAATTAATTCAAGGTAGCGATCACTGGCACTAGCACTTATTGTTAGTAAAAAACGTTTTTGAAGAACCGATAGATTTTTTTGAATCATCAATCGAAAGAGTCGCTCAAGTTTGGGTACCTTTTTTAAAAGCACTTCTTTTTCAGTTGGGTCAATTACCAATGCAATTGTTTCTTCCAAAACTTGCAAATTTAAGCTTGAAGGTTCACCGGTATTGAATGAAGCCATATCTCCCACCCACCATTCCGGAAAAGCAAAAAGCAGAACATGTTCCTGGCCTTTATTGTCGACATGATAGAGGCGTAGAGTTCCCTTCACAACAAATGTTTCTATTGAGCATGGTTTCCCTTGAGTGAAAATATGTTCTTTTTTTTGAAAGGATTTCAGCGTGTAGGAGGAAGCAATGATTTCTTTTTCTTCTTCGCTGATATTTAATCGTTTGTCGATATAGTCGGTAAGAACTTTTTTGTAATCTGCTTCGTTCATGGCTCTAAATTATAGATTAATTGAGTTCTTTTAGAAGTTCAAAAGGAACAAACTGATGCTTTTGCTTGTTTTATTAAAAAATGACCTAATGTATCAGCTCAAACGACAGCAACTTGTTA
>JBIIQP010000185.1:0-4715 GCA_044341975.1 Crocinitomicaceae bacterium | reverse complement strand
GTGGAGTTAGCCTTGATAGCGTGATATTTAACCTTGGAATTACGACGGTAACATGGACAGCGATAGATGGATCAGGCAATGTTGATTCTTGCAGTTATGATATTAATGTACAGGATACAGTACTACCAATAATCACGACTTGTGGAGCAATTATCGACACAACAGTTATAGCTGACGCAGGTGTTTGTACTTACACGAATAATGGATTTGGCTGGGATGCACTGGCAACGGACAACTGTTCAATAGATAGTATTTCATATACCTTAACAGGAGCAACAATAGCTAGTGGTTTAACGACGCTTGATGGAGTTGAATTTGAGTTGGATACAACTTTGGTAACTTGGACAGCGACAGATGGTTCAGGAAATACAGCGACATGTTCTTACAATGTAATCGTCACAGACACACAGGCACCTGTAATCGCTGCAGTATTACCAGATACTACGGTAGAATGTTCACCAGTTGCACCAGTTGCTGCAGATAATTGTGGGCCAGTCACTGGAATTTCAGATTTCACAACTTATGCTGGTGATACAATCGTTGTTGTAACATGGACATTCACGGATGCTTCAGGAAATACGGCAACATCAACACAGACAATCACATTTGACGATGTTACGGCTCCAGATGTACCTGTAATTGCAGATGCTGTTGCACAATGTGATACTACAGTGAGTGCCGCTACAACTTCCGATATTTGTATGGGAACAATAACTGGTACAACTTTAGATCCATTGACTTATTCAACTCAGGGAACATTTGTAATAAACTGGACGTTTGATGATGGTAATGGAAATACATCAACTGCTACTCAAACAGTCATTATTGAAGACGTTACTGCGCCTTCGATAACTGCGCCAGCCACAGTGAATGTATATCCGAATAATGCTGGATGTTCTGCAACAGGAGTTGATCTGGGATTACCAACAACATCAGACAACTGTCAAGTTACAACGGTTGTGAATGATGGTCCTTTAGTTTATCCATTGGGAGCAACAACAGTTACTTGGATTGTGACAGATGTCGCAGGAAATACGACATCTGCAACTCAAACGGTAAATGTTTTACCATTGACTTCAACAGTGGATACAGTTGCATGTGATGTTTATGTGTCACCTGATGGAATTGATTTGACATCATTTGGTTCAGGAACATATACAGCGGTAATTCCAGGATCATTTGGTTGTGACAGTACAATCACTATTAATCTTACTTTAAATCAAAGTACGACATCAGAAATTACTTTGTCGTCATGCGATAGCTACTCGGCACCAGATGGGCAAGTTTATACTAACTCAGGAGTATTCACTGCGATTATACCAAATTCTCAAGGGTGCGATAGTACAATTACAATTAATTTGACAATTGATTCTATTGAAACAACAGGAATTCAGTTGAATGAACTGGTATATAGCGCAGATCAATCAAATGTGCTTTATCAGTGGGTAAGTTGTGAGAATAATTACGCATATGTTGCGGGTGCTACTCAACAAACATTTGAACCTCTTTTGAGTGGAGATTATGCAGTGATATTGACATACAATACATGTATTGATACTTCGGAATGTTTAACAATCGACATTGATTTATTGGTACCACAGGTAGTAACACCAAATGGAGACGGTAAGAATGATGTCTTTGAAATTCAAGGGATATATGATCATCCAAACAATATTCTTGAAATCTATAACAGATGGGGAAGTTTAGTTTACCGTCAGGAAGGATATCAAAACACGTGGGGTGGCGAATGTACAGAAGGCCTTTCATTTGGAGGAAATATCTTACCAACAGGAACATACTTCTACATCCTTGATCTAGGAGACAATGATGGTGCTAAACCAAGTAAAGGTTACATATTCCTTACGAAATAATAAGTAAGTCAGATTTTAAAAAGAATAGTTATGAAAAAGATACTATCAACTTTCGCAATCGTTATGACAGCATGTGTGGCTTCAGCTCAGCAGGAAGCAATGTATACACACTATGCGTTCAACACACTATCTATAAATCCAGCTTATGCTGGAAGTAGGGAAGCGTTAACAATAACGGCACTTCATCGCTCTCAATGGGTCGGATTTAAAGGAGCGCCAACTTCTCAAACAGTTAATTTACATGCGCCCATTGGTGAAGACATGGGGGTAGGGTTATCGGTAATGCATGATAAAACAGGTCCGGTAAATGCAACTTCTGTTTTTGCAGACTATGCATATAAAATGCCATTGTTAACTGGTAAATTATCTATGGGTATAAAAGCTGGAATCGATATGTTCAATATTGATTTAACTCAATTGACGGCTATTGATGCTGGAGATATTGCTGTTGCAAATTATTCAAAAGTGAATCCAAATGTAGGCTTGGGAGCACATTTTGCTACTGACAAGTATTTTATCGGTTTGTCAAGCCCAAGATTATTGCCTTTGCGATATTATGCTGACAATGTGTCTGGTTTCAAATCGAATGAAAAAATACACGCTTATTTAATGGGTGGTTACGTCTTTGATATTAATCCAAAATTGCAACTAAAACCGATTGCTTTGATTAAAACTACCGGTGCAGCCCCTACACAAGCTGAATTAACTGGTATCGCAACCTTGGATAAGCGTGTGGAGTTAGGAGCAATGTTCAGAACAGGTGATGCTTTCGGAATTATCGCAGGCTTCAATTTTGATAATAGTTTAAGAATAGGTTATTCGTTCGACTGGTCTTATGGAATTAATACAGGCAGATACAATGCTGGTAGCCATGAAATTGTTCTACGATACGATTTTATTCAAGGAGTAAAGAAAAAGATTGTTTCGCCTAGAAACTTTTAATTGATCAACCCGTAAAGAATCTAAATAGTTCCAACCAGCACAGTTTTAAAAACTTTAAGTGATGAAAACTAAAAACTTCATATGTTCTGTTCTCCTTTCTGCTCCTGTTTTTGCACAGGACAGTATTCAGGAACCAAGCGCTTTCAAGCAAAAAACAGATCAAATCATTCAGGATGTTAAGGAGTATTTCAAAAAGAAGACGCCAGAACAGAAAGGTGATATTATGTACAACTACTACAATTATTCAAGAGCGGCTGGCTATTACTCCTCTGAGGATTCTCTGTCTACTCAAGGAATAAGAAGGTTGGCTGATTCATATGCTAAAATGGCGCAGTATGATTTGTCTTTACCTGTTTATAAGCAGTTAGCTGAACGTTCAGATTGTCAGTCAATGGATATCTACAACTGTGCAAATATGTTGAAGATGAATGGTGCTTATGAGGAAGCTGATTCTTACATGAAGAAATATGCTGAAAAAGCGCCAACAGAAAGAATTGCAGCATTCAATTCAAAGCAATATGAAAAGTCAGCTTCTTTGATGAAAGATCTTGGAATATTTGAAATGACTAATGTTGGAATGAATACCGAAAAGCAAGAGTTTGCGAGTGGTATGTATTACGATCAATTGGTATATTCTGCAAGTACACCAAGAAAAGGATTGGTTATTAAGGAGTATTTTTGGACAAGTGAGACGTTCCTTGATTTGTATTTAGCGGATATTGATGGGGATACCACTCAAAGTTTTAATGCTTTGGTACCGGCATTCAACAAGAAATACCATGAAGGCCCGGTTGCATTTAATGGTTCATATAGTAGAATGATTTACACTGCTAATAACTATTCTCGTAACAAAAGCCAGGATGGTAGTATAAAACTTCAAATGTTTACAGCTGATAAAGATATTGATGGAAATTGGTCTGATCCAGTTCCTTTTCAATACAATAGTCCTGAATATTCAGTCGGACATCCATCTTTGACATCAGATGGTAAAACATTGTTCTTCTCAAGTGATATGCCTGGTGGTATAGGTGGTGCAGATATTTACAAATGCACGCTTGTTGGTGATACAGCATGGTCAACTCCAGAAAACCTAGGTCCTGAAGTTAACACTGAAGGGGATGAATTGTTTCCTAATTTCATCGAAAAGACACAGTTGTTATTATTTGCTTCCAATGGACATTATGGACTAGGCGGGATGGACATCTATTTGATTTCTTTGAAAGTACCGAAGTTCATGAAAGCGATGAATTTGGGAGCACCTTTAAATTCGTCTGCAGATGATTTTGGCTTAGTTTTGACTTCTACAATGAAAAGTGGATATGCATCCTCGAATCGCAAGGATGGGGGGAAAGGAAATGATGATATCTATTATGTGAAGTTACTAAAGGATCTTCCTAATCCTTGGAAAGAAATCAATGGTGTAGCATCAAATAATTTTGGAAAATCGTTGGCGAATACCAAAATCAATTTTAGAAATGAAACTGGTGATTATGTAGATTCTGTTGTGACAGATGCAAATGGAAAATACACATTGAATCTTCCAACTGGAATGAAATTTACAATGGATGTTACAAAGCCAAGTTATCGATCATTGACTAATTTGCTTTCAACAAATACTACTGAGAATATTCTTTCGCTAAATCCTGTTTTGGATCACCGTGTAATTGTGAAAGGACATATTTCAAATTCTACGAAAAATGAACCTTTAGCGAACGCTACTGTTGCACTTTATACAAAGGATTTTAAATTCATTGATTCTGTCAAAACAGGTAAAGATGGAAGTTATTTCTTTGATGTATTGGACAAAAAAGAATTTGCGCTTGTTACCAGCAAAAGCAATTTCCAAACGGATACAAATTTTGTGAGTTCTGAGGAAATAAATGATGTAATAGAAAACGAAAT